>NZ_JBHIOP010000001.1:0-5625 GCF_042195625.1 Bartonella sp. AP9QHHD
TATGAACTGGACGTAAAATCATTTGATCGGCTAAAGATTGAGAAGAGGTTGAAACAGCAGTTTGTTGTTTTTCATCAGAAAAAGGATGAAGACCTGATAGAGGAAACGCTACAAGAGTCTGATTTTCTTGAGAGGGAGATACAGAAATACTAGAGACATTCTGTGCCCCTCTTAAATGACGTGGAGGTCGTGGTTTAGATGGCTGTTTTTTAGTAAGTGGACGAGGACCGGTATTTTTTCCTTCAGAAGAAGCCCCTTGATCAGACTGTATACCCGTATCAGCAGACAATGCAAGAGGAATCTTCGCTTTCTTATTCACACACTCTACTTCAGAATTAGAACCTTCCGTATCTCCAGAAGCTCTACTTAAATACCAAATTGTAGCACTACCACTAGAATCAGCACATCTTCCTCTCTTCACTAAGCGATACTGATAGGTTCCACCATCAACAGCTGTAATGTCCTTGCCCAAAAGATCTGCCAGAGTAAAATTAGCTCCGCCATTGTGGCTTCTATCGGTAATTAACGGAAGCTCAGTAACCAAACTATTCCTTTGTGAGAGAGGACCTGTAATTTCACGTCCAGAATCTGCAATATTTATTTTGTGATTCCCTGAGCCCTCACCAATCAACAAATAATCACTCGCATCCCACGTAGCGCTAATATTGAATCGAAAATGTAAATCCCCTGAAAGTCTCTCAACATAAAGTGAAATATGACGTGGATCATACGGAATAGAAGAAAAAATAACAGTCCCACCCTGCCCCCCTAAATCTTTAATTTTAATCTGTGGTTTTTCTCCTATCTTCCGTTCACCAACCTCAAATATTATCTCATCCACGCTCTCTTCTATAGGAATTTTTTTCTTAGTTATATGATTTGTCCTATCGCCAGCGAATAAATAAAGTTCTCCGCCACCATTGATCCTTACTTCTCCAACGACTTCTTGTACACCAACATGGAACCACGATTTAGCAAAATCGGTAATTGTTAAAGTATCTACAAATCCCATAGGATATACAACTTGAATAGCATGATCTTTCAAAGTAGTTTTCACAGACTCCCCTAGTGCTAAGACATGCTGTCTCCCATTCCCAGAAACTTCTGTAAACATTGCTCTCCCCCCTTCCTTTCTTTGCCCCGCATAAATATTTTGTTCTCCATCATTTCCCACTTTCGCATACCAAGCACCTCCCCCATCATACACATTCTGCTGCCCAATTGCTCCATCTACACCAGTAACTGTGGAATTATATGCACTACTCCGTCTCAACACGCGTGTAAGATCAATATTGGGCTCTTCATGAATAAACTGCTTACCACCTCTAACTTCAGCATTAATTGCAGTTCCTCCGCGTACAACTATCTGCATCCCACCTTTTTTAATATTAGATCCTACGGAGGATTTTCCATTATCAACAAGCTCTACATCACCATCTTTGAGAATAGTATTATTGCGAAAAAAATTAGACATCAGTGCTATTTTTTTTTCTTCCTCTTCTCTATTTACCACATGTGTTGCTCTTGTTAGCACTCTATTCCTACTCTCAACTGCACTTGCAGATTGCACAAGACAACTACTGATCATCAATACTGAAAAACTTAATTTGTATTTATACCGCATTATCCACACTCCACTCTCAATTATTTAGAAAAATACCCCGCGACTACATAGATAGCTCATTTTAGATTGTATCATAATGTGTTTTATTTATGTCTAAATACAATTTTTTAGTGTATTTTTTAATTTAAACAACTTAAAGTTGTTTATATATAAACCACTAAAAAACTCTAACTTAAAGCAGAAAAATTGAATAAAATTCAAAATGTTCACTTAAGTTAAAGGAATAATTTGCATATCTGGAATTATAGATGAAAAAAATGCTCGTGCCCTTTAATGGGGCCCCCTCTTCACGTAAAACAAAACGCCATTGGGTTGTACATTCACTCACTTGTTTTAAAGAGACATCTCTCAATGCACTCAAGCCCATTTCGCCACGTCATCCATGAATGATATACCGGTAAAGCCATTGACCCCCCAATCTTTACGCTTATGAAGAAGCGGGCCGATATCATCATACACTTTGCCATCCCAATGTTGTGACAGCCCTTGACACTAGAGACGATTCATCAGAGACATTTTTACTTCTTTTTTGTATAGTTTTTATACACACCTTCATCCCGCTTGCGATGTGCCAAGCGAATAATTTTGATTGATTCAACATAAACAGATTTGGAATGAGAGAATCCTATGATTTTCGCGACTCTCATTCAACATGCATAGAAATGAATTATTATTATAAATTCAGTATGTTGCCTTTAAAAGAGAGAGTATAAAGACATTTCTACTATTTGAGAAAGTCCTTACACTCTCGAGAAGACATAGCCGAACGTTATCTGTTTAAGTTTGCAAAACAATTACATTTGTAAAGTTAATCAGCCATGCACACATATTTAGAAACTATAGCGTAATCCTAAAATACCTTGAAGAGCATTCTTAATCTTATGTCCTTTTAGATAATGTGCTTCCGCATAAAGTGTTAGTTTATCATTGACCGAACCGTTTAAACCAATTCCCAATTTACCCGCACTGCCTGATAAATCTGTAATAAATTTATACTGGTTATTAATTGTCGTATAATTATTATTTATATTCTCACGCAACCAAGCTGCCATAATGTAAGCTGTTAATGAAGTTTCTGAACTCACAAAAAATTCATGTCCTGCAGTCAATCCAACTTCACTGCGGAATGAAGTTAATGGGCTTAGATCACCTATCATTCCATTGGAAAGTTTTATTCTTTTACCTTCAACCTGCAAACCTGTTAGCTTGATATAAGGCTGCATCCAAGTATTCTGTGCCGGTTCAAAATAACAACCAATCTCAAATGATCCACCTATCGCCCACTGATTGTAATGACTTTGAATGGCTAAACCATTCGTTGATATGGCTTTCAAATTATCTCGGTAATAATTATATTTCAAAACACCATCCATATACCATCCGCGATGATCAAAATAAGTTGCGTAAGTTCCAATACTATAAGAGCTCAGATCACTATTACCACCTCGTGCATGAGAAATACGTGCTTGATCATAACTACCGAAACCACCAACATACAACTCTCCATGCCTTAATTCACTCAACTGATCAGCACCAAAGACTAAACCTGTTTGCCCAAGCTTAAAGTGTGTATGGCCTGTCGCAACACGTTCTCTGCTCTTAATCCCATAAGTCCATAGTTCGATATCTTTCTTATTTCTGTCCCAAATTTTTCTACCATTCCGTATAATTTGCAACTCATTATTAAAAATAAGTCCAGGAACTACGGACAACGTTAATACTGCATCTGTAGAGGGTGTCGTTGTTGTTTCACCAGGAACAAAAGGATTTTCCGGATCTGGAATAGAGGTTTCTGGTCCACTGAGGCGATCTGCAGATAAAAACCAAACTTTTCCATTTTCATCCTTTCTTTCTTTCAAATCATACATATAAGTTCCACCATCAATGGCGTTAATTTTGTCACCCTTAAGATCTGTCAGTGTAAAATGTGCTCCACCACTTTGATCCATAATTAAATCACGCTTATTTGAAAAAGGATCCGTGATTTCAACTCCAGAATCAGCAACACTTATCGTATGATTCCCAGCACCTTTCTCAACCAAGAGATAATCACCACGGTTATGGGCAATCGTAGTATTGAACGCGAAATGTAAATTTCCTGAAAGATTATTCACATGAAGCTGAGAATAATATGGATCAGAACCTGTAAACGAAAAAATAACACTCCCTTCACCACTTAATTTTTGTATCAAAGAACTTTTTCCATCAAACTCATCAGTAATAGAGTACAGTTTTGTATCTTTTCCATTTAAAATAATATCTTCTACTATGGTATGATGTTGATCATTCCCAGCATAAAGATGGATCTGCCCAGAATGATTTAACTGTGTCTTGCCTTCTAATGTTGCCCCAGCATGCACCCATGATTTTGTTTGATCATTCATTGTTAGATTTTTTACAGATCCATCAGTATATATTTCCTGAATAGCACTCTCATTTAAAATAACTCCAATAGCCTGACCGCCTTTTAAGATACGTTGTTTACCACCGCCAAAAACTTCTGTGTCAAATGCAAAACCACCATTTTTTGCACTTTGAGACTTTTGTCCAACCTCTTGGACACCCCCTTGCATAACTTTCGTATTCCAAACTTTTCCGCCATCATATACTTTTTGTTGGCCTAGTGTTTCATCTTGACCATAAATGATAGTATGAGAAGCACTACTGCCTTTAATCTCTCCTCCAATATCCCCCTCGCCGAAAACAAGCTGCTCACCGCCATAAATTTTAGTCCCCTCTACTTTCCCTCCATTTCCAACACTTTGGTGCCCGCCTTCTTTAACAACAGCATTTTTCGAAAAACCTTGTTTTCCCTTTAAAGCCTGAACATTTTCAATTCCACCATGTTCAATTTTACTATTCTCACTGAGTCCTCCTGCATACACATAAAGCTCTGCACCATTCCTTACAGTGTTATTAATGGATCGCCCTGGACTATCAATCTCACCATCATTTGAAATGTATGCTTTACCTTCATTATCAAGGATATAATTTTCTAATATTGCCCCATCTTTAATGGAAATAAGTTCAGGCTTTTTAAGAAACGCAGTATTTTGTTCTTGTGCATTATATCCAGCATTGTCACGATGACTGCTGTCAAGCTCCTGTTGACTCGCAAACACTCTAGCACCCTTATCCATGATAAAATCGCTAGGCTTTTTCAAAAAGTCTAATTCATTGCGCGTTCTTATCATGACATCATGAGAGGCTCCAAGTATGCATCTGCCTGTTTTCATATCCTCATTGTATTGATCGTGAAATACCTTATCATTTTCATAACTTGAAGATTGACAAAAAAGTGCTGCTCTTCCCTCATTTGCAGCAGCAGCTTGCACAAAACAGCTGCTCAACATGAGTATCCAACAATGTCGTTTCCATTTATATTGTAGAGCCATATCCTCCCCCCTTTCACGCCTGCATAGACACTGAACGTAATTAGCTCTACAAAACATATTTTCAACCTTAGATTGCAATAATCCTTCTTAAAAATCCCCCTTATCTCATAAAAAACCGTTCTTTATAGTTTTTAAATACTTTTTTGATCAAGAATATAAGGGCGTTTTTATAGTGCTTCTTTAGCATTTCCTCAGAATTTTCTTATCAAAAAAAGTAATGCATAATCAAGTATATAAGGGAATACAGTTTATCATGAACAACGAAGCTGCGTGCTCTGAAAAATTGTTCTCTGATGCTGCATTAAAAACTTAAAAAAACTAATCATACATTTAAAGATAACTAAAAAATAACCATATCGTTAGAAACTATAGCGTACACCTAAAATACCCTGAAAGGACTGTTTTGTTTTATGTCCTTTAACATAATGGGCCTCACCATATAACTTTAACTTCTCACTCACAAAACTGCTTAAACCTAATCCTAACTTACCTGCATTGCCCGATAAGTCCGTGGTAAATGGATGACGTTGATTAATTAACGTTTGATTGTCATCTTTATTCTCACGCAACCATGCTGCTGTAATATACGCAAGCGATGAGGAATCC
>NZ_JBHIOP010000002.1:0-1463 GCF_042195625.1 Bartonella sp. AP9QHHD
AATGATCATCACCTATCAAAGCGTGAAAATGATGTCTCGCTTGATGAAGTGGATAGCATTTTTTCTTTTTTTGCTTATCCTCGATTTTGCACGCCTCATGGACGCGCTAGATAATGTCATTGCACATTTAAAGCAGTGGTTTTCAAAGAACTGAACAACTGTCATAAAAGAAAAAGTTTCGTAAAATTCTTTATTACTATGAATTGGAGATCCAATTATAAACGCAGTTCAGAATGGGAACCAAGTCGTAAAAGCTCTAGTGTTTTGGCATCTGGCTTTCGATAGATCAAAACTAAATCCGGCTTTATGTGACAATCACGACAATTGCGCCACTGACCTGTTAGTGCATGATCTCTCCAATGCGCCTTTAGCGGTTCATTCTCCGCTAACGCTTTGACCACAAGCAGCAAATCCTCCTCTAGTGCATTAGCATATTTACCTTTGCTTTCACGTTTAAGGTCACGGCGGAATGAACGCGTATAGACAATTTCCCGCATAGCAAGCTTAGGTTTACTTTTCAGATTTACGTGCTTCGGTTCTATCTGAGCGTATCATGGTCCTTAAGCCGTCTAATGATGTACGTTCGACGCGTCCCATTTCGGCATCCTCGATAGCTTGTAATGTTTCCGGATTTGGTTGGAATAGATCAAGTGGTAATGCTCTATCTCTAGCAATGCGGGTCATAAACATGCGCACTGCATCCGATATAGTTAAACCCGTAGACTTAATAACTGCACTTGCAATTTCTTGAACTTCATCAGGTATGCGGGCTTGAATTTTTCCCATTACTAAACCTCCTACTTAATTGTACTACAATGTACTACATTTCAAACCTATGTCAAGAGATTTATCCGTCATGCTATACAACCTTGTGTATTAAGGAGGGTAGGAAGTCAATTTTTAAAAGGAGCTAACCAAAACCTGAGAATTTCTGCTAGAATCACGAGAGAGCTTCTTTTTTAATAGGATTTTTTAGATGCCAACACCATTTGGTAAAACCTTACGCAAACTTCGCATTGATCATTCAGAACGCCTTTTAGATATGGCTAAAAAATTAGATATATCTGTAGCATTTTTATCATCTGTAGAAATTGGCAAAAGATCTGTTCCTGTAGGATTAGAGGAAAAGATAATTGAACTCTATACTTTAGATCAAGAGGTAGCAGAAATTTTGAGAAGAGAATCGGATGCTTGTCGTAAAAGCTTCACTATAAAGCCTTCTAATCCGTTGAGTCGTGAAATTGTTGGCATGTTTGTTAGAAATTTACATAATCTTTCACAACAGGATTTAGCAGAATTTAAAAAATTATTAGAGAAAGTTAGCAAACAAGCATGCGCTTCGTAGAAGCATGTTCGAGAATCCTATTCCCGAACCTTTATTTACGAATCTCGCACCTTGAAAAAACACACATGAAATCAATAAGTTATAGCACCATAAAAGTGCTGTGGCGGAGGGGGTGGGA
>NZ_JBHIOP010000003.1:0-41466 GCF_042195625.1 Bartonella sp. AP9QHHD
ACATTATTAGAGATGATTAGCGAAGCGCAAAGAAAAGAAAATGCTACTGTTGTAGACAAATGTTAGAAAATCCTATTCCCTTAACTTTATTAAGGTATCCCTCACTTAAAAAAACATATGTAAAATCAATAAATTATTGTTGATATAAAATGCAATGGTGGGCGTGACAGGGATTGAACCTGTGACCCCTACGATGTCAACGTAGTGCTCTCCCGCTGAGCTACACGCCCATTCATTGATGTTGCATACACCATATAGAATGCCAAACGTCAATGCCTAATTTTATTTTCTCTTTCAACAGATGCAAATAACTTTAAAAAATACTTTTTAAGCAGCGATAAGGATCTTTTCAACCTCATTGACGAGTTCACGTAAGTGAAATGGCTTAGAGAGAACCTTTGCATCAGGAGGGGCATCACTATTTGAATTGAGTGCTACCGCTGCAAAACCCGTAATGAACATTACTCGTAAATCAGGGTCAATCTCAGTAGCACGTCGTGCGAGTTCGATTCCATCCATCTCTGGCATCACAATATCAGTCAGGAGAAGGGAAAATGGCTCTTCTTGTAAACGTTCATATGCGCTAATACCATTATCGAAATCGGCGACTTCGTAGCCTGCACGTTCTAGGGCTTTTACGAGAAAGCGACGCATATCGTTATCATCTTCTGCGAGCAGGATTCGTTTCATGATTATATTCCAATGGCTCCATTTGTCAGAGTTTTGCCGCATCAATTATACAATATAGAGTATTTATAAAAAAGATGGTAAAATGCTCATAATTGAAATGAATGGCAAAATGGTTAATTCTTACATTCTGATTCAAAATACAGCATATTCGTTGTGAGTTGGTTAAATTCGAAATATATGTGATTTTGAAAAAAGAAGGGGTTCTCTAAAACTACTAAGATGATTCATTACTATCTTTTCTTTTAAAGTTACTGATTATTATCAGAATTCCATTAAAAAACTTATGAAAACCGTTATTGTAGGGACTTCCTATATCGAGAAATTAAAAGAATATTATGTTAATTTATTGTTTTTAAAAAGTTCTCCTAAGAAATAGAAATTTTATAGTTATTTGTTTTTATAGAGATTTGTAATAAATATTATAAATGCGCTTTATTTCCAGTTTTTTTCCTTAAATAGATGAAAAATATTGTTTTCCTAGATATAATATTAAATTATCACTTAATAACAGATCAAAAATAGTATTTTGATGCTTTATTTATAAATATGTATCATGTTATATTAAGATAGATTTATTATTTTTATTTATATAAATAGTTTTTTATTAAGTTATTTTTTATGATATAAAATAATATTGTTTAATGTAATGATATACTTTGTATATTAGTTTTTTTATTAGAATGCGTGGTGAATATTTAGGTCATGGCTTGTCTGTAGAGGCTAGAAAACGAATCATATGAGTGGTTGGAAAGTAAAATCCATTATATTAAAAAGTGTTTGTAGATCCAATGCTCGTAGAAAATTTCTTTTTTGATAGGGCGGAGCGGAAATTAAGGTTTAGTGTTATTTTACAGATACATTATCGGGAATAAATGCATCAAATGCAGCCCAAAATTGCTTTTTATAATCTTCGTTAACCATAATTGTATCCAGTTCAGCGCCTGTAATAGTAATACTTTCTGTCAGACGTGTGTGTTGGCATAATTGCTGCACTTCAATGTTGTTTGCAATATTGTTTTGATTGGCAAGAATAAAGAGTGTTGGGATTCGTAAATCTCCATGAAGTACATTTCTCTTCACAGAATCAATCGCATTAAATACTGATGCTATCCATTGGGATGTTGGGGGCTTAATGGAAGAGAGCGGCACTTTATGTATGTGTCCCAATTGTATATTTTTTTGTTTTGTTTTGTTTAATTTTTTACCATCTTTCGCTGGTATAAAGCCAAGACCTATATCAGAAAGAAATTGTGTTAATTTATGTTGAAAACCATTTGTTTTATTGCCGAATGGAGCAAAAAGGGGAGAAACACAGAGCAATCTATTAAACTGATGATTAATGAGATCTAATCCGCTAAGTGCTATCAATCCACCTATGCCGTAGGCAAGCATAGAGTAAGGTGGCGGACAATTAGGATAAACAATATTTTTAAGAAATTTATATAAGTCATTAATATCGTTATTTATATCAAAATAATGATGTCTGTTTTGTTTTCTTATCTTGAGGGATGTTTTTTCTTGATCAAAGCAGTCAAATATTGCTGTATGAAAACCGCGTTTAGAAATTTCATTTATTAATAAAAAATATTTTTCTAAAGCATTTGCGTAGCTTTTGAGAATAACAATTGTTCCCTTAGATTTTTCCACCTCAGGATATGTTATAGCAAAACGAATTTCATGATCTATTGCTATTTTAAGAGTACCATGATGGACATTAAGAGGAGTGGCCCCCCAGTCTATGGGATAAAGAGGTGTTTCCAATTGAAATCCTTTACAGTGTATTTGCTGCTTAGTGCTTTGACATTTATGTAATGAAGAAAAAGGATTTAAAAAGGGGTATATTGCTTTTTAGATAGTTTTTATCAATTTAGGTCCCAAAGAGTTGAAATAAAGAAAAACGATTACTAGATAATATAGTGCGGTTGCCATGATGGGGCCGCAGGTTCACAAGTAAGTTTGCCATGTGGGAACTTTGTGAATTAGTTATAAATTATAGTCGCTCTAGAGGAGGGCAATATTATGCGTCAAGTAGATTTTTCACCATTTTATCGTTCTACAGTAGGTTTTGATCATCTTTTTAACTGGTTTGATTCTAGAACACAACCAGACGAAGTTTCTTCTTATCCCCCTTATAATATCGAGCGTTTAACTGAAGATTCTTATAGAATTTCTATGGCTGTTGCTGGTTTTTCTCAAGATGAAATTGATATTGAAACGCATTGTAACCAGCTGATCGTTAAGGGAGACAGAAAGTCTAAAAATGATGATGAAGAGCGAGAATTCCTTTATCGAGGTATTGCTTCGCGTGCTTTTGAACGGCGTTTTCATTTGGCTGATCATGTTAAGGTTATTGGGGCAGAACTTGGAGATGGGCTTCTTCATATTCAGCTTAAAAGGGAAATGCCAGCTGAATTAAAACCCAAAAAGATAACCGTACAGATGTCACCATCCATTACAAAAAATGATAACAGCGACGTTATCGTGTAAAGAAAATTTAGAAAATATGAGATCGGATAATTATAAATTTTTCTGAAAAATAAAAAACGCGAGGCAAAAGGTCTCGCGTTTCGTATGTGTTTTCCTAAGAACGAAGCGCATTTTAATAAAAAAGCTTATCTCGAATTTATGATAAAATATCATTGCACATTATTCTACGTTGAAGAAAAAGTTCATGTGTGTGCAATTGAAATGCATAATGATTCACTTTTTAAGTAAGCTTATTTATAGCATTTTAAAAATGGTCGGAGCGGCGGGATTTGAACCCACGACCCCTTGACCCCCAGTCAAGTGCGCTACCAAGCTGCGCTACGCTCCGAGTTCGTGTAAAACGATTAAATGACTGTTTCTTTAAAGGCAAGAGAAAAAATAAACAGAATAAAATCTAAAATGCTCTTGCACTTAGAGCTTTTGAAAGTAAAAATTTTGGACATCAATATTTTGTTGTTAATTCAAGATAAATAACGAATTTGTAAAATTCTTTGTGATCATTAAATTTTTAGCTCTATAGTTAATAGATGTATGCATTTAATTACTTTTGAGATTGTGAGGAGGGGGGTAAGATTGGTGTAGAGGTATGAATTGGAGCAAATGAGTGCTGAAGGTATATTTTTTTCTTACCTAATCGTTACTTTTCTAAAAAGATAAAGATTTTCAAAAGAAGAGGAGTGAATGTATGGTTTTGAAAAGTTTTCGTTTTTTAGAGTTTTATAGACGAGGTATTTTCATTTTATATGGATAAAAAATTGTAAGTTCTGGATTGTATAATCACAAATCTCATTTTACGGGTATGTATTTTTATCCAAATAAACAAGATCAGAATGCTTTAATTTATGTTTTGTTGTTTTTTTTCTAAAATATCAGATAAAATATTATAGAGGAAAAACTTTCAAAGTGTCTATTGAACTAAGAAAAGAGTAAAGGATGAGCCGTTTTTCGGTAATAAATTTGACGCAAGCAGCAGTGGATCGTGTTAAAGCGATTATGGATGCAAAAGATGCACAGGGTATTCTTGTTGGTATCAAAAAAGGTGGTTGTGCAGGGATGGAGTATACAATTACTCTTGTCAAAGAAAAGGGGATAGATGCGGATGTTGTTGAAGTGAATGGTGCCCGTGTTTTTGTAGCACATGATGCGGTATTATTTTTATTAGGGACGCAGATGGATTATGAAGTGACAACGCTTCAGTCTGGTTTTATCTTTAAAAACCCTAATCAAGTTTCAGCATGCGGGTGTGGCGAATCGGTGGAACTTCGTCCTGCTACGCAGGATCAATATAAAACAAATTGAGCTGAGCTAAATTATAATTTAGTAATTTTAGAGGGGCTTGTTCTTTTAGGTAGAAGAAATCTACTATTTTTTATCGTTCATTTTTAGCTTGCTTCCAAAGTGCTTCCATTTCATTCAAGGATGCGTCAGTGAGTGTTTTAGATTGAGTGGATAGCTTTTCTTCAATATAGGCGAAACGATTTCGAAATTTTATATTCGTTTTTTTTAATGCTTTTTGTGAATCAATCGCTAAGTGGCGCGCGAGATTAAGAAGTATAAAGTAGAGATCTCCAAACTCTGCTTCTATCTCTGAGTTTTGTTTATTTTTGATGGCTTCTTTGAGCTCTTCCAGTTCTTCTTCTATTTTTTCAAAAACTTTATCACTTTTTTGCCAATCAAAACCTACTTTAGCTGCTGTTTCTTGTAAAGCAAGTGCCTCTTGGTTTGCTGGCTGGATTTGTTTTACTGTTGCGAGTATGCTTATGGAGGAATTGTTGTTTTTTTCTTCGCACATTCTTTTTTGTTCAACCTGTTCTCTTTTTTTTATATATTCCCACTCCTCTTTTATAAATCCTCGTTTTTTTTGCTCGGCATTTCCAAAAACATGAGGATGGCGTCGAATCATTTTTTCCGTGATTGCATAAACAACATCTTCAAAAGTAAAGCTGCCTTCTTCTTGTGCTATGGTAGCATGATAGGCAACTTGTAAAAGAAGATCCCCAAGTTCTTCACAGAGATCCTTTCGATTCTTTCGTTCAATGGCATCGATGACTTCGTAAACTTCTTCGAGCATATAGGGTATGAGGGATTCAAAAGTTTGTTTTTTATGCCAGATACAACCATTATCAGAGTTTCGTAATGCAGTGATAATTGCAGTGAGATCTTTGATATCTTTTGAGGCTAACATTTTGCACTTCCTTTGTAAGCAATAGAGCTTATGTTAGATGTCCCAACGTCTATGTAACCACATCCATTGTCCAGGATATTCACGGACCCAAGATTCAACAATATCATTTAATTTTTGCGTAGAAGCAGCTATATCGATATCATTTTTTTCATCACGTGGAAGTTCTACATGTTCATATAACTCTAAACGATGACGTCCACTAGGCAAACGAATACAACGTGCTGGATAAATATCACAGTCATATTGTCGAGCAAGTTTTATAATTAAGGGGTTTGTTTTAAGAGGTCTGTTAAAAAATGTTCCCATGATACCGCGGCGAAATTTTTGATCAACGAGCATACCAACATTTTCACCTTCTTCTAATTTGGCTGCTAATGCCCATGCTGCTCCGGCCTTGGAGGGAACAAGGTGTCCCATAGAAGTTTGTCGTGCTTTAAGGATTCGTTTGGCAACATAGGGATTATTGGGTGGTCTAAATAATACCGTAACATTAAGATCAAAACTTTGTGCACAAATAGGCAGAAGTTCAAAATTTCCAGTATGTGCGGTGAAAAAAATATGTGGTTTTTTTTCATTTTTTAATCGCTCAAATATTTCAGTGCCTTTAACCTCAATGAAACCTGGCTCGTCTGCATGAGGATCAAAATCAAAAATTTTATCAAGAAAAATATATTCAGCTAGGAAACGTCCTATATTTTCCCACATTTCTATTGCAATCGCACGGAGTTCTTGCTCTGTTTTTTCTGGATATGCACTCCTAAGGTTTGCGAGTGTGATTTGATGACGATGTACAAGGGGACCAATTTTTTTTGCTAACCAAGCAAAAAAAGAAATTCCCATTTTGGCTGGAAAACATTTTAGAATAAATAAAGAACCAAAGAGCAGATATGCCCATAACAAGTAGGATATTTTTTTAGCTATAATTTTAATACGATATATGAGATTTTTAAGAGAAAGCTTCATCATGATTTAATCGATTTTAAGGATAATTTTACCAAAAACATCACGACTCTCCATTCGTTTTAAAGCTGTATCAATTTCATCCAGCCCAACAATTGTATCAATGACAGGGTGTACGGCTTTTTGTGCCATTTTTTGCATGGCATTTTTCATATTTTCCATACGGCAGCCAAATGAACCGAATATTTTAAGCTGTTGCTGGAATAATTGCATGAGATTTATTGGTGCTGAAACACCAGAGGTAGAACCGCAAGTCACTAAGCGTGCTCCTTTTTTCATACATAACAGAGAACCGTTCCATGTATCGACACCAACATGCTCAAAAACAACGTCAACACCTTTTTTTTGGGTTAATTTACGCACTACACCTTCAAAACGATCTTTACGATAATTAATCACATGATCTGCCCCAAGAGAGTGCGCTTTTGCAATTTTTTCATCTGAACCTACAGTTGTGATAACTGTACAGCCCATGTGTTTTGCAAGTTGAATGGCTGCAGAACCAATACCTGAGCCACCAGCCTGTACCAGGATTGTTTCTCCTGCTTGTAGTTTTGCGTTATCGAAAAGCATATGTTCTACGGTACCAAAAGTAATTGGAGCAACTGCTGCTTGCAATTCATCACATTGGGGAGGTGATGGAACTAATAAACGTGCTGGCAAATTGACAAGCTCACACGCAAATCCATCAAGGTGAAAACCATAGACTCCCTTTACATTACTGCAAAGATTATCCCGTCCTTCATGACAAGCTTGGCATACTCCGCAGGTTTGTGCACCATAAATTGAGACAATCTGTCCAAGTTGGAGATGTTCAACGCCATCTCCTATTTGTATAACCTCACCAGAGGCTTCTGCACCAATGATGAGTGGCATTTTTCTTTTCGCAAAAGCCATGCCACGCCATCCCCATACATCAATATGATTAAGAGCAACGGCTTTTATCCGCACAGTTACTTCACCTATACTAGGTGAAGATGGCGGGGAAATATTGGTGATTTCAAGCCGACGATCATCGAAGAGTTTCAGTGCACGCATTATCATCCCCCTTAAATATATTATTGGTTAGCGTTATAAAATTTTATTATTAAAGGATTATCCTTTATATGCAGTGATAACAAGACTCATATTTTGACCACCAAATCCAAATGAGTTTGACAAAACCGCATTGACACAGGACTTACGGCTATGATGAGGAACAACATCTAAAGGGATAGTAGGGTCAGGATTATCATAATTTATTGTCGGTGGAAGTATTCCCGATTGAATGGTTAAAAGCGAAAAAACCGCTTCTATTGCACCAGCAGCAGTTAATGTATGCCCAATCATTGATTTATTAGAAGAGACAGGAATATGCTCTAAAAGATCACCGAATACTGTTGATAATGCAAGATATTCCATTTTCTCATTTTCAGGTGTTGAAGTTCCGTGGGCATTAATATAGTCAATTTCATTGATGGTTATTTTTGCATCGTCTAAAGCTTTGCGAACGGATTCAATTGCTGGTGATGCATCGGGTTTTGAACGTGTACGGTGAAAGTCATCGGCGGTTTCTCCACAGCCAGCTAAAATTCCTAAAACTGTAGCATTACGGTTTAATGCGCTTTGAAGAGATTCAAGAACAAGAGCGCCTGAGCCTTCTGCCATAACAAAACCATCTCGATCACGGCTAAAGGGTTTTGCTGCTTTTTCTGGAGGCTCATTCTGAGTTGAAAGAGCAGATAGTAGCGAAAAACGAATAAGAGATTCTGCTGAAACTGATCCATCTGTCGCAATTATGAGAGCTCTATTTGTCTCTCTCCGTCTAATAGACTCAACACCTAATTGAATTGCTGTTGCACCAGATGCACAGGCAGTGGAAAGTGTAACAGGAAGTCCTTTTGTGCCAAATGTTTTTTGAAGTTTTTCTGCAATTGCACCAAATTGTGTGGATTCAAAAAGCGTCTCATGGAGTTTATCCTTACAGACTTTAAGAAGATGTGCATAAGAAGGCTCATTATTGAATTCTTCCTCTTGATCAAGACTAAAACGTGCTTTCCATTCAAGTTCAACAGGAGGAGCAGCTAGAAAGAGTGGTCCATTAAATTTTTTTTTATCAATAGTAGCTTGTTCTAAAGCTTCTTCAGCAGAAAGATGTGCAAGCTTCTCAGAGAGAGCTGAAGCACCAAGTGTACTTTCTTTAAGAAAATCAATTGTTCCAGCAATATATGTATTTAATCCCTCAACGGGAAAACGTGTTATTTTGTGGATACCACTTACACCGCTAGTTAATTTTTGCCAATTTTCATGTTTCCCTTGTCCCAGTGATGTGACAATGCCTGCACCAGTTATTGCTACAAGTGGACGCCCAAAATGATCATGATATTTCACTATAGAAATTCCCCTTCAAACAGCAGTAAGACGCACAATACCTTCAGCTCTTTTTATACCAATCGTTGTAACAAATATTTCACGTACTTCTTTAGAAAAAGGTTTTTCATGAGGACTTAACACTGGAAAACCGCGTTTTTTTTCAATTGAAAGTGCTGCAAGAGCTAGAGCTAGAGGAAATTGTGCTTCCCGCATATAACCAAATAATGTTGTAATGCCACGGTAAAATAGATCAGCATTATCAAGAGCATTTTGTTCTGCTTTTGTTGCTTCGTGAGCTCCTGAGGCTGCTGAAATGGCTAAGGCAGATTTAGCGCCCGCAGTTTTTAACATTGTTGCAATTGAATCTCTAAGTGGAATTTTGGTTCTATCTGTTTGGTCTGTAATAATTTGGCTAATTTCAGCATAAGCACGTGCGTTGCGTTTTTTGGCATGTTCTCCACTTTCAATAACTAGGAAGATCCCACCAGAACCTGCTATGACACCGCCGCCTGGATAGATTCCACGATCCCACACTGGGCTCCATCCATTATGGGTTAAAAGACCACCAAGCTCATGCGCCAACAACATATCATAACTTTGTGCATTATAGGAACTTCCTACAAGAGCATGGGTACTTTGACCTGATTTAATACGAGCTACAGCAATTTGAAGTGCAGAAAGACCACTGCCTTCTTCTCCCATAAATGTACGAGATGATCCAGTGACTTTATGAACAATTGAAATGTTTCCTGCCAAAAGGTTTGAAAGTTGTGCCAAAAATAATGTTGGACGAAGTTCAGTTGAAAGAGCAACATTTAACATAGAAGCATGATCGGCAACTGCGCGCGCTTTAGAAAGAATCTGTGTATCAACAGTAATATCACGTTCTCCCCCACTTGCCGCTACGATCATATCCATTGTTGAAGTGAGTTGTTCATTATTTTTCATGCCAGCATCATCAAGAGCAAGACCAGCCGCATAGGTACCAAGACGCTGCCATGTTCCCATTTGCCGTTGATCACTTTTTTTAGGAATTTGTAAACTCCAATCAATTTCGGGCAATTTATGAACCGTGTAAGGTGAAAAAGTTGTATAATCTAGGTTTGGTGTACGGATTGGATCATTTAAGAGATTCCAATGTTGATCAGTTCCTTCCCCCAGAGAGCTTATGAGACCTATACCAGTGATGAATACAGATTGATCATGCATGGCGAAAAAACTACTCCGCCTGTTTTAAGGCAACGAGATCATCAATTTTTGCACAAAGGTTTTTAAGAACAAAGTATTCTTCTGTTGCAACGGTACCTTCGTTGACTTCTTGTGTCCATTGTTCTAGAGGGACTTTTATTCCAAAAGCTTTATCAATAGCGAAAACAATATCAAGAAAATCAAGACTGTCGATTCCTAAATCGTCAATTGTATGACTCTCAGGTGTAATTGTATTGCGATCAATTTCACTGATTTCTGCAATGATATCAGCAACTTTATCAAACGTGGAAGGCAATGTACGGATTCCTTATTATAGAGTTAGTAAATTCAAAATACATTTAATATTGTTCTTCTAGCCTTTTTTCTCTTTAAAAAAAAGACTTAATCCAGAATATAGCTGTCTTTATCTATAGAGAAAAGAGGTTTACAGTACATGAAATACTATATCTCAATATTTAAAAAACTTTGAAATTTTATTACGCATTTATTTTACGAGACTATTTTTTCTATTGGCAGCAAGGACAGCAAGGGCTGTTATATTAACAACTCCCCGGGAAGTTACTGAAGGTGTTAAGATATGGGCGGGACGTGCTGCCCCGATTAGAATAGGACCAACATGGAGTGCATTTGTGAGGCTTTTAACAGTGTTGAGCGTGATATTGGCTGAATCAAGTGTTGGAAAGACAAGCAAATTAGCTTCACTTTTAAGACGAGAATTAGGAAAAACACGATCACGAAAAACTTTGGAAAGGGCAGCATCAGCATGCATTTCACCATCTGCTTCTAAATCAGGGTGTAATTTGGCAAGAATTTCTGTTGCACGTCGCATTTTACGCGCACTTTCTGTGTTTTTAGAACCAAAGTTTGAGTGTGATAATAAGGCTGCTTTTGGTGTTATTCCAAATGCTTCAACTTCTTGAGCTGCCAACACAGTCATTTCAGCGATTTCTTCTGCAGAAGGATTTTCATTGACGTAAGTATCTGTAAGGAAAAGAGTACGTTGTTGAGAGATAAGCAAACTCATAGCAGAAAAACGGTGAACATGAGGATCAAGACCGATAATTTGTTCAATCAATTCAAGTTGACGTTCAAAGCGTCCTTCTAAGCCGCAAATCATTGCATCTGCTTCTTCACGCATAACGGCAAGGGCAGCAATAGCCGTTGTTGATGTTCTCACTACTGTTTTTGCCATTTCAGGCGTAACACCACGCCTTCCTGTATAATGAAAAAATAAATTAACATAATCACGAAAACGTGGATCATCTTCAGGGTTTGTTAATTCAAAATCTATACCGGGACGAATTCTTAAACCAAAGCGTTTTAATCTTGCTTCTACGACATGTGGACGGCCGATAAGGAGGGGCGTTGCTGTTTGTTCTTCAATGACAACTTGTGCCGCACGAAGGACGCGTTCATCTTCACCATTGGCATAGATGACGCGTTTACGTTTTGCTGTTTTTGCTGCAGCAAAAACAGGTTTCATTGTTAAACCAGAAAGAAAGACAAATCGATTGAGGATATCATAGTAGGCCTCCATATCTTCAATGGGACGAATGGCAACACCAGTTGTCATTGCTGCTTTAGCAACAGCGGGGGCAATACGCAGTATTAAACGCGGATCAAAAGGAGAGGGGATTAGATAGTCTGGTCCAAAATTGGGTGGTTCTTTTGAGTATGCACGTGCTACAACATCTGAAGTTTCTTCACGTGCAAGGGCAGCAATCGCATGAACAGCGGCCATTTTCATTTCTTCATTAATTGCACTAGCACCTACGTCTAATGCACCACGGAAGATATAGGGAAAACAAAGGACATTATTAACTTGATTGGGATAATCAGAGCGTCCTGTGCAGATCATTGCATCTGGTCGTATAGAGCGTGCTTCTTCAGGCATAATTTCTGGTACTGGATTAGCCAGTGCTAAAATGAGTGGATTTTGAGCCATTCTTTTAAGATATTCAGGCTTTAAAACACCACCTGCAGATAGGCCTAGAAAAATATCCGCATCATCAATAATATCAGATAAAGTTCGTGCGTCCGTTTTTTGTGCGTAATTGATTTTCCAACGATCCATAAGGGTCTTGCGACCTTCATAAACAACTCCCTCTAAGTCACTAAGCCAAATATTTTCAACTTTTGCCCCAAGACGAACCAAAAGATTAAGGCAAGCGAGGGCAGCAGCACCTGCACCTGAGGTAACTATTTTTGCATTTTCAATTTTTTTTCCTGAAAGATTTAAGGCATTTAATACAGCCGCAGAAACAATAATGGCAGTTCCATGTTGGTCATCATGAAAAACTGGAATTTTCATTTTAGCACGAAGCTTTTCTTCGATGTCAAAACATTCAGGAGCCTTAATGTCTTCAAGATTAATACCACCAAATGTAGGTTCTAAAGTCGATACCGTTTGTACCATTTGTTCTATATCGGATGCATCAATTTCAATATCAAAGACATCAATATTCGCAAATTTTTTGAATAAAACGGCTTTACCTTCCATAACTGGCTTTGAAGCAAGAGGGCCAATATTTCCTAAACCAAGAACAGCAGTTCCATTGGATATAACAGCGACTAAATTAGAACGGGAGGTATATTGAGCAGCAAGATTAGGATCTTCATGAATTGCAAGACATGGTGCAGCAACACCTGGAGAATAAGCAAGAGCTAAATCACGTTGGTTATCAAGAGGTTTTGTTGCTTGTATTTCCAATTTTCCAGGTTTAGGGTACTGGTGATAAAAAAGTGCGGCACTGTCAAGTTCAGCTTTTGGTGAACTGAAATCACTATTTCGTTCTCTAGACATTTTTATGATATCCAAGTTAGCGTATGTGTATATGAGATGTTCCATCTACGATAAGGTTTTGTCCACTAATAGATCCTCATTTCTCTGAATATCAAAATGCATGAGTATGAGAAAACTCTTCTGGATCGTAAAACCAGTTTGATGATTCTTTTTGTTTGTGTGCATGAATAATTTCATTGATAGAAGCACGATTAGTTTTTTCTTTCCTTAATAAAACGCGTAAAAATTGATTAGTCTACAAACGAATAAAATATTACTAATAATTACATTACCAAGCCATTATTTTTTTTGCAATGCTTACAACTTAAGGAAAGAAAAGAAGAGTGTTTTCTATTAACTTCATCTTCTTTATTTAAATTTCTATAGGGAGGTAGAAGAAATTTTAAATAACAATTTGCAATTTATAAATTATTTTTGCAGCTATTTAAAAGGAAATTGGAACTTTAAAAATGGGAGTTGTTTTGTTTATTATTCAATTGAACTCTTAATAATGCAAACTTTATAATTTATAATGAATCATCTCGTATGTTGAATGAGAAATTTGAATACAATAAGATTCTTTTAGCTCAAACTCATCTAATATAATAAAAAATATTTACTTACATAATTCAAACGAGAGTAATATGTGGATAAAAAACATTAAAAAAAAATAAATAGAAGTGTTTCTATGAGCTATTTTAATACAAAAGCATGAATTTTTTTCACAATTAATAAAAATAATTATTACCGATTTTGTACCTTTATGAAACTATGAAAAATAAAGGAGTTAAGAAAAAGATAAGGAAATAGAAAACATGCTTTATCATTCTTAGAATGATACGTTGTTTGATAAGCCATTACGCTTCTTTAGGGTTATTGCTTAGGATATCAAAGAAAACCGCATGCCAATTATCCCAACCTTTGAAGTACAAAGCTACAGTTGAAAAAAAAGCATTCTATGATGAGCCATTAAAACAACTGGAGAGAGAAAGTGGAAAAATATCTTTTTCCACTTTCTTATTTGTTATTGGATTCGACCACTTGCATGAGCAAGCATAGTATAAACTTTTCCGGTATCTGATATCAAGTACTTGCGAACTGAGTTGGAAGAGCCAGAACTGCGCGATATATCACGTAAGAGCTTTTCGAAATCTGTAACATATTGATTCACTGAACGTTTAAACCCAAAATCGCTCATATATTTTTTCTTAATCATTTCAAATATTTTTTGTCCATTTAAGGTATAAAGGCGTTCTGTTACGATGTTTTTTTGTCCACGTTGATAATGATCCCATAGCTCAACAATGGCATTGTGATTAATAGCTTGCACTATACCAGAAGCTAATGAATTAAGAGAGCAGTTTGCAGGAGATGGTTTTGTTTGCACTGATGTTAAAACATCATCACTAGGGGGAGCATCATAAAATGTTTCTTCACGTGAAGCTCTTTCTAAGAGATTTGATACCCATTTATTTGGTCTTTTTTTGCTTTGATCTTGTTGCAAAATAGGCTTAGGTGGCACAATCTTTTTAACAGACTCAGTGGAACTGTCACTTTTTTGATTAAACATTGATGATGTAGGAAATGCTGACATTAGCTGTTTTTGTGCGCTCTTTTGATCATTTTGTATAACACTGACTAAATCTTGTAACGCTGTAATCTGTTCATTCAAAGCTGTGCGAATTGTTTGCGTTGTTTCTTTTGTTTTTTCTGGAAGTTTTTTTACATTTTCATTGATATCATTATTAATCTTTGAAAGCTCTAAACGAACTTCATCAGCGGAGCGACGTATATCTTCTGCTGCTTCTGAAAAACGCGTTGATGCTTCACTAACAAGCTTATTAAGTGATTGTTGGAATGAATTTGTGGAGTTACGCGCATTCTTATCAGAGCGTTCAAGTGCTAAGTTGAAGATTTTTTCATAATGCCCAATCATTTGATTAATTTCATGAGACTTTGAAACAAGAGCATCGCTTAATACAGAAAGCGTATTATGTTTTTCTTCAAGTGTTGCACTAAGTGAATTTTCAGACTGTTCAAGAACATGAATAGTTTGGGAAAGTGTCTTTGCATGTTCACCAAAACTGCTCGTTATATGATTAATTTGTTCAAAGGTACTCTTTGAAAGTCCTTGCAGAATTTCAACATTAGTATTGAGCGCTTGATTTGAAGCTGACAAACGCTCTGCTACTTGGTCCGTGTTGCGGAAAAAATTATTCGTACTCTCATTAAACTGCCCATCAATATTTTGAACAGCCGATAATAAAACATTACTATTTTCGTGAAAATTGTAAATTGATTGATTCAACTGTGTTAAGATGGATGAGACATTATTAACAAGCTCTTCCTTCATAATCGTTATTGTTTGAAGTGTTTCAGAGTTAGCTTTGGTTAAGCTATTCACTAAAGATTCATTATGTGCATAAATTCTTTGTTCAGCATCTTGTGTGGAAAGAGAGAGTTGTTCACCGATATGCTGTGTTAAAGAATCAATTGATTCTGTCGTATTTTGCGCTGCTTGATTTAAGTGATTTGTAAGCTCTGTTATTTTTCCAACATGTTGTGAAATTTGTGTTGTTGTTTGATTTCCAGCATCTTCCAGACGGCTCGTTACATCAGAGAGCTGATATCCTAAATTATTTTTAAGATTTTGCATAGAGTGATGAAGAACATCACAGCGTTCATTAAGAACTTGTTCTATTGCTGTTGTTGATGTGTGAATAGTTTCATTCAATAATGCTTGTGCATTATGGCTGGCTGTTGCGAAAGCTTCGACAGTATGCGCTGTTTGTTCAGACAGAACTGACAGAACTTTTTCACTGGTATCATAAACAGTTTTTTTGACATTTGATACAATGCGATTGCCTGATTCTGAGAGAATATTTTCTGCTTGTGCAGTAACATTTGTAACAGATGAAAGAATTTGTTCACTCGTAGAAGAAAGAATATCAGAAGCTTTTATAATCTTATTATGCAGGTTATCTGTCACTGTATTAACAGAGTCTTCTAAGGTTACACGCATATTGTCAACACTGCTTTCCAGCGCTTGTTGAATTATCTGACTTTGCTCATTACTAATCATGAGAGACGTTTTTAATGTGTCAGAACGTTCCTCAATAACAGATGTTTGCATATCAATGGCTTCACAGATTTGGCTAAATTTTTCAGATAATGTTTCCTCTAGCGTTGTTGTCCGTTCAAAAATTTTGTGTGCACGATCTTCTAGATCTGTATCGAATGATTCCATACGTGTTTCAAGGGTTTCAAAGAAAACACCACTCGATTGAGAGAGAGTATTCTTTAAAATTTCGGCATGGCTTTCAAGGTTTTTGATATGATCTTGAACCGTTTCAGTAATGTTTTTATTATTGGCGACAATTGCACTCTCAACTAAATCTATTTGTTGTTTCAATGCAACATCGACACGTATATCACTTTTTGCAATGAGATTATGGATTGTTTCCATGCGTTGTTCAAGTGTGCGTGCTTGATCGGCAAGAACTTCATTGAGAGAAAAACTATTAATCGCTAAAGAATCGCGCAGAGCATCGGCACGGATATCAATATTTCTCGCTTGTGCTTCTAAAGCATCTTGGGTTGTATTACAACTTTGTACAATGACATCTTGTAACTTTTCAGTGCATTGAATGATGTTTGTAATATGATTTTCAGCTTGTTTATCAACGACTTGAACATTATCAGCCAAAACTTTTTCAATATGAGAAGTATTTTGGGACAAAACATCAATTTGATTTCTTAATGTATCCGCAATTTTATTTTTCTCGTTATCGAGCATGTCTGCCATAAGAGCTCGTTGATCAGAAAGTTGTACTTTAAAATCTTGTGAACGTTCTTGTATGATATCAACAATGGCATTGTCGACATATTGAATTTCTTCTCTCAGACTTTCCTTACTTTTATCAATTGCAGAAAGAATAGCTTCACGTCCATTTGTAAATGCATGGGTAATGTCTGCTGTTTTTTCTTGGAGGTTCTCATTTATTTTCAAGACATGAGCTTCCAAGAAGTTACCAAGTTTTTCAGCATTATCCTCTAAAGCCTGACTGCGTTCTATAAAGGAATCAATGATGGAATCACTATGTTCTTTAAGAGAAAGATCAACAGTTGCTAAACGTTGTTCAAAGGCTCCAATTGCTTGCGAGGTTACGTTATCAAATTTAGAAGAGAGTTTATGTGCTTGGTCGTCGAGCTTTAAGATCTTCTCATCAAAATTCTGTAGAGATTGATTATTACGATCAATAAGAGCTTTATCCAAGGCTTTAAACTTTTCATCAACAGCGTGCAAAGTTTGATCTGTTACTGCTTGTATATGTGTTGCAATTTTAGCAACATGTACTTCTGCTTTTTCAGCTGTTTCATTAAAAGTTTTTTCTATTTGTTTTTCATTATAATCAAATCGTTTTGCAAAACCATCAAAGTTTTTTCCTAATTCATGAAAAAATTCCGTGTTTTTCTGCTGAATTTGTGTTGTTGTTTTGTTAAATTTTTCAACAAGTTGATTTGTTACGCCATCACCGGCATAGGAAAGTTTTTCAACAAGGTCTTCACCTTGTTTTTGTAAAGTTTGAGAAAGGGTTTGTGCAAGCTTTTCAACATTGGTCACAATGTTAGAGGTAACCAAACCAAATTCATCACTCAGTTGTTCTTGGGTTCCTTTAATTGTTGATTGTACGCGATCTGCGTGATTCAAAATGGCTATGCGTTCATTACTCAATTCTTTGATTAATGTGTGAATGCGTGATTCATTCTCAGCATAGGCTTGTTCTAGATTGTGAACTTCACCTTGTATGATTGCTTCAAGTTCAACAGCACGTCCGAGGGTACGTTCAATACCTTCGTTCATTGCCGCTACTTCTTCACGAATGGTTTGCCCTATAGCAATAGCTTGTTTTTCAGATAGATGTTGTGGTTCACTAAGGCGCTGTGCAGCATTGGTCATAAGAAGCGCAATATTATGCAAGTCGTTTGAACGTTTTGTTAATTGAGCAACGCCCCAAGATATAAGGATAGGAATTGCTGTTCCGGCTGCTACAGCAAGTCCTGTTGGGGATGTAACAAAAGTGCTGATATTGGATAAGGAGCTGAGTCCGGTAGGTGCGAGTTTATGCGCAATAAAAGCTCCTCCCGTTGCCCATAAAGCACTAAGCGCTGTTGTATACCAGTAGACTCGAGAGGAAGAACGCTGCTTGAATGGTCCAAAATTTACAGGGGTTGTTATATCATCATTTGCAGGAAGAAGTTTTGTAGGCAATAATGTATTATGAACAGTTCCACCTGAAATATCAGGTGAAGGTTTTGGAGCAAAAAGCTGTTCAACAACGGATTTATCAATAACAGCGTCATCATGAATATTAGAAACAAAAGTTGACGTACCGTTTTCAGCAAAAAATTCTTCTTCTGCCATTGCAATTTTTTGAATCAGATCATCGACATTAACAACATTTTCAGAATTATTGGATGATATCGTTTCAAATCCTGTGTCATCGAAATCAAAGTTCATAGCTTTTGTGAGGGCTTCTTCAACTTCAACTTCAAATGTTTGCAATTTTGTTCTGCGTGCCATACTCGCCTCGTACTCTTACAGCCGGAAAAGGGATACGTCCTCTTCCACATAATTTCTACATACTAGCTGTTAATTATTTAGAAAGGAATATGCTTAGGGAAAAATTTTAAAAACTTATCAAGATAAAGTTAACGCGGTTTCTTGTACCCTGTTTAAAAATGTTATAAAATATAGTAAAAACAATTTATTATTTAAATCTAACTAAAACAAAAATACTGTTTACAACTTGTGTTTATAGAAAGCTTTATAAGCCGGCAGTCTTTGAAATAAGGACAATTTAATAGCGGTTATATATACAGTAAGGTGCGAATGTCTCTCTTTAATATCGATAATCGTTAATAAATGTTGTTGTCCGCTTACTTTTATTGATTCTAAACGAAGCAGATTTATCATCACATATAGTCTGTAATAGCTTAGGATGTATAAAAGTATGCCTTTGAATTGTAAGCTCATAAAAAAGTAAACGTGGAAAAATTTTTAATTTAATATAGCTTTTCGTAAGTTGTACTTTATTATTGTCTTAAAGAGCTGTTTTTTCTCTAATTTCAGTTGTTTGTTGCTGAATTTTTAAGCTTCTACGTTGACAATTGGATATTTTTCAGTCGATATGCATGCACGAATATTTTATGCAATCTAGATAAAGGTGTAAGAATAATGGCAGAGCGATCACAACACCTGCAAGATGTGTTTTTAAATACGGTGCGTAAGCAAAAAATTTCCCTTACAATTTTTCTTGTCAATGGCGTTAAACTCACGGGTATTGTAACTTCATTTGATAATTTTTGTGTTCTTTTGCGCCGAGATGGACACGCGCAATTGGTTTATAAGCATGCTATTTCTACGATTATGCCTGGACAGCCTGTACAGATGTTTGAGGGTGAAAGTCCTGAGTAAACATATCATTTTAAGATAGACCTCTTATCCCATTTAAAAGTACTTAGATTGCTATGATAAATGAAAATGAGAGATTAGGAGGGGTATTTTCGCAGAATACAGGACAGGTGCGCGCACTTGTTTTGATACCGATTTTTCAAGAAAATAGAAGTGAAAGCTCTTTGAGAGAGTGTTCTATATCTTCTCGTGTTAAAGAATCATTGGGGTTAGCACGTGCTATAAGGTTAGAAGTTGTTAATTATGAAACGATTAATATTGCAACGCCTCGCTCTGCGACTCTCTTTGGAAAAGGTAAAGTAGATGCGTTAACCTGTTATATAGATGAATATTCTATTGAGCTTGCGATTGTAGATCACTTTTTAACGCCAGTACAGCAGCGTAATTTAGAAAAATTGTGGAATTGCAAAGTTATCGATAGAACGGCTTTGATTCTTGAAATTTTTGGGGACCGTGCACGAACAAAAGAAGGAGTTTTGCAAGTAGAGTTAGCGCACTTGTCCTATCAAAAAGGGAGGCTTGTGCGGAGTTGGACGCACTTGGAAAGGCAACGGGGGGGGCGTGGCTTCCTAGGTGGACCTGGTGAGACGCAAATTGAAGCAGATAGGCGTCTTTTACAAGAAAAAATTATTCGTATTCGCCGCGAATTGCAAACGGTTATTAAAACACGTGCACTTCATAGAGCAAAAAGGAAAAAAACATCTTATCCTGTTGTGGCACTGGTAGGATATACGAATACAGGAAAGTCAACTCTCTTTAACCGTTTAAGCGGTGCAGATGTTTTAGCAAAGAATATGTTATTTGCAACGCTTGACCCGACTTTGCGCAAAGTTGTGCTTCCCCATGGAAAAACTGTTCTTTTGTCTGATACTGTAGGGTTTATTTCTAACTTGCCAACGAATTTGATTGCAGCTTTTAGAGCAACCCTTGAAGAAGTGGTTGAAGCGGATCTCATTCTTCATATAAGAGATATGTCAGATCTTGATCATCGAGCACATGCCCAAGATGTTTTAGAAGTGCTTTCAAGTCTTGATATCGATATTGATGATATGGAGCATATCATAGAAGTTTGGAATAAGATTGATATGTTAGATGAGCAAGCATTGAATGTTTTACAAACAAGCGCAAAGACGCGATTAAATCCTGCTCTCATGGTATCAGCACTTAAGGGGGATGGACTCGATCAATTATTAAGAGCCATTGAAAAGCGAATTTTTGGAGAGGTGCAAAGCATTGAATATCTTTTACAACCTCATGAAATGTCGCTTATTGATTGGTTTTATGAAAACTCTGCGGAAATAGTGCAAGAAGGGCATGATGATGGGTCTATTACCATTAGAGCGGTTGTTACTTCTGAAGCAAAAAAACAACTAGAGAGCCTCAAAAAAAATATGAATTAAGTTCTTTAAAGCTATTTTTGAACATTTGTTCTTAAATTTTATATTTTTATTATCTCAAAATAATATGACAGCAAGTTAAGAGGATAGTTACTACTTTCTCTTAATAAAACAATATGAAGAAGTATTTTGCTGGTTAAAATAAAGATGAGTCTTACATGTAATAAAAGACTATTCGTACGTACCGTATGGCGAAGCATTTTGATTGTTTTGCTATTACAAATGCTATGTGTATCTTTGATTTGGTTGTATTATTTTGTCCAGCCTCGTGGTTACCAAGCAACTTTAACATTTTCATTATCTGATTCTGTAGGAAAGCCATTACCAATTAAAAAGAAAGACAATGTTATCGCCTTTTTGTTTTCACAGCCTATGTTCTTCAATGATTCGAATTTTTCTTTAAGTGCTTCTTATAAGAAAAAAAATCATGAAAATATCCGTTTATCGCGTCATGGTGATTTTATCGATCTTACTTTTGAAGCCGAGACACTTGAAGCAGCTCAACGTGGGTTGGAAACTTGGTTTTCCGCATTTTCACAAGCAATCATAAAACAGAAACAATTCTTGTTAAATGATAAATTAGAAGACAAACAATATGATAATATTGCAATCCTTAATATCGTGCAGGAATTTCGTAAATCTATTGATTCTTTTATTCAGCGTGGTGTAAAACAAACAGAGCTTCATGATCTTTCGATGCAATTAACGCAAGCAACTTTAAAGCGTATTCATTTAACAAGTTTGAATTCAACGATTAACATGATGCGTGAAAATGGGCAGTCTTTACTGTCTTTATCGTTTATTGCAGGCAATTCAGCAATTGCTGCTCTGGAATCTAAACGTGATCTCTTGGAAACACAAAGAGCACATATGGCTGTGCAATTAGGGTGGACACATCCTCAAATTAAAGCGATGACTGCAGAATTAGAGACAGTTTCTCATCAATTAAAAAATAAAATTTTACAAATCGTTTATCAAGTTCATTCAGATGAGGTTATTGCAACGGAATTAGAAAAACAGCTCAAAAAAAGAATGAACTTTTTTGTAAAAGATCAATCCCAATCTTTGAATGAAATATTTAACGAGTTTGAAAATAAAATAAAAGTAGCAGTCGATGCCCAAAATGAAGCGATGAGCAAGTCTGCTCAACGAAGAGAAAAAATTATTGATTCATATCGGAGATTGAGTGATGATCCTCTTCTCTTACAAAATACAAATATCCACGTGGTCACGCCAACAACGTTAGCACCAATTTCTTTTATGGCTCTTTATGGAAAAAATATTCTTGTGAGTGCATTGGTCAGTTTCCTTACTCTTTTGCTAGGAATATTGTTATTCTATCCGTGCTTTAAAAGGAAAAAAGACCAAATCTCAGAAGAGGATTTGAGATCAAAAGAAAATGATCTTAAGAAGAATGAGAGTATTTTAGTCTCTCAAGAAATGAAAAATTTTGAAGCTTTTATTACGATAGAGGGATTATCTGATGTTTTGAAATGGCGTGCTTCAACCATTATTTCAATCATTGGACCAGAAGCTGCACGGACAGCGGCAAAGCTTTCACTTCATCTCACAAAAGAGAACAAAACAATTTTGTTGGTCGATATTTCTGGTCAACAAATAGAGAAAGTCATTGGCCCACATCGCGGACTGAGTGATATTTTAACGGGCAATGCCAAGTTGCATGATGTTATTTACCGTGATTATGATACGGGGGTTGATATTCTTCCTCAGGGGTTAACAAGTGCTATTTCAGCACAAGATTTTTCAAATGATATTTTTCATATATTACAAGAATTTAAAAAAGAATATGATTTTATCATCCTAGAGATGGCAAGCGAACCAAAATATGGGGTTGAGCAATTTGCAGAGCTAACAGACTATTATATTTGTAATACTGTTCTTAATGAACAAGAATGGATGATGCGTATGGTAGACAGCTTTCCAAAGACTGTTTATCGCGTTGTAGCATCATAAGCTTCGTAAAAAAGAAATATGTATCGCATGTTATAGTGGTACGCTTGTTTTTTGCTAAAGTTGTAGTACATACTAAAATAGACAAAGAGTTAATGTTTAAATTTTAAAATGCATTTTAGTTGGAGAGAAGCGTGGGGCAATCAGAGATGGCAGTAAAGAGATTAAACAATAGCATTTTAACGCCTGTGCAAAAGGAAAATAGAAAACATATACAGGTGTGGCTTTACTCTATTTTATTGCTTTGTTTGGCAATTGTCTTAGTAGGTGGCGCTACTCGTTTGACGGGATCAGGATTATCTATAACGGAATGGAAGCCAATACACGGCGTTATTCCACCGATTGGTGAGGATCAATGGCAAGAGGAATTTTTAAAATATCAACAAATAGCACAATATAAGCTGCTTAATCCTGATATGACCTTAAGTGCTTTTAAGGTCATTTTTTGGTGGGAATGGGCGCATCGTGTTCTTGGGCGTCTTGTTGGTCTTGTCGCTTTATTGGGGCTCATTTGGTTTTGGGCGACTAAGCGTGTTGAAAAAAATATCTTACTCCCGCTTATTGTTGTACCTATTCTTATCGCCTTTCAAGGCTTTATTGGTTGGTGGATGGTTGCTTCAGGGATTGGGCAAAGTAATTTAACAAGTGTGAGCCAATATCGTTTGGCATTTCATCTTATAACGGCATGTTTTGTTATTGTTTTTGTTACTTATTTATCTCGAGGGCTTGCAGAATATTCAGAAAAACCAGCAAATAAAAAGGTGCAATATTTTGCGGCATGGCTTGTTATTCTCGTCTTGATAGAGATTTATTTCGGAGCTTTGGTTGCAGGGCTTCATGCTGGAAAAGTCTATAATACATGGCCCCTTATGGATGGGCAGATTATTCCTGATGGATTGTTGCAGCATCGTCCTGTTTGGCTCAATTTATTCGAAAATTCCTTAATGGTTCAATTTATTCATCGGTTTTTTGCTTATTTTTTATTGATTGCCTCGGCTATTCATGCTTTCTATGTACAAAAAAATGCTCCACATTCAACTCATTCTCGTCGTGCATTTCTTATCTGTGTTATGATTATTATCCAAGCAGTCTTGGGTATCTTAACACTGTTACATGAGGTTCCGATAAGTTTGGGGCTCATTCATCAAAGTATGGCATTAGTCGTGTTGTGTTTTGTTGTTGCACATTGGCGAGCAACAAAAGGGGCTTATCGCGTTGTTGAATAAAAGTTTGTGGGTAGGGAGGTTTAGTCGCTTGAAAGCATTAAATTGAGGTTTTGGATAGCTGCAGCTGATGCGCCTTTTCCTAAATTATCGAATATGGCGCTGAGATTAAAAATACCTTCACGATCATTTCCAAATACGAACAGTTTCATACCATCTTTATTGGCTAAACACTCTGGATTAAGTCTTTGAAGTGAAGCAGTTTCTTCTTGTGATGCAACTAAAATGGTATTTTGTCCATCGTAATGGTTTGCGAGAATTTCGCGCAAATCAGAACAGTTTGCTGATTTTGTGAATAAATGGCGATGCAGAGGAAGATTCACAATCATTCCTTGGGGAAAACGACCCACACTTGGTATAAAAACTGGGGGTTGATTGATTTGTCCATAGATTTTAATTTCTGGCACATGTTTGTGTTCAAGATTAAGACCATAGATAAAATAATTGTCCTGAATATTTTGTTGAGATTGATTTTCCATTTGTAAAATCAACTGTTTTCCACCACCGGTATAGCCGGAGATTGCATTAATCGAGATGGGATAATCGGCGTCTAGCAGTCCTGCTTCACGGAGTGGGCGAATCAAACTAATGGCACCGGTAGGATAGCATCCGGGATTGGTTATATAATGTGCTGCTTGGATGCGCTTTCTTTGTCCTGCTGTCATTTCAGGAAAACCGTAAACCCAGTCTGGTGCAACACGGTGGGCTGTCGAGCTATCAATAATCCTAATGTTTTTATTTTTTTGAAGCCAATGAACCGTTTCGCGTGCAGCATCATCTGGAAGACACAAAATAGCAATATCGGCTTGATTAAGATAGTCTTGTCGCAGATGAACATTATGGCGATCTTTATGAGCAAGAGAGAGTAGTTTTAAATCTGTACGCCTTTCTAAGCGTTTTTGTATTTGTAGTCCGGTTGTGCCATGTTCACCATCAATAAAAACTTTGGTTAGCATTTTTATTTGCCTTCGTATTAACTTTGCCTATTATATTCAGCTTTTCACATTATAAATTATTTTTAATCATTAAATTATTGAATTTCTTTAGATTATAGATATTTTTTGTAAAAGGTGTAAACAAATAAGAGTGTAAAAAAAGAAATGTAATCTCATTTTTTACTATTCTCGAGAGGAAAGTTTTTCGCTGTTTTTATAACAAAGAATAAGATAAATATTTGCCTCATTATTTTTGAGTGTAAGTAGTTTAAAATGTTTGGTTTGCATGGTTTGCTGTGTTATCGTTCCTTGACTTTATTTTTTTTATGTTAGGAATGTGTTTTATGACTCAGCAAGAAAATGACGCACAAAAGCGCTTTTTTAATGATAATTTACAAACTGTTGATGGTGCAATTTTTGACGCAATTAGAGGGGAGTTTGAGCGTCAACAACATGAAATTGAGCTTATTGCTTCAGAGAATATTGTTTCAAGAGCGGTCCTTGAAGCGCAGGGGTCTGTTTTAACCAATAAGTATGCAGAAGGTTATCCAAGAAAGCGCTACTATGGTGGGTGTCAATTTGTTGATGTCGTTGAAGATTTAGCTATTGAAAGGGCAAAACTGCTTTTCGGTGCTGCGTTTGCGAATGTACAGCCTAATTCTGGTAGCCAAATGAATCAAGCTGTCTTTTTAGCTTTACTTCAGCCTGGTGACACATTTATGGGGTTGGATTTAAATGCTGGAGGTCACCTTACGCATGGTTCACCTGTTAATATGTCAGGAAAATGGTTTGATGTTGTTTCCTATGGTGTGCGTCAAGAAGATCAGATTATTGATATGGATGAGGTTGAGCAGCTTGCAAAAGAACGTAAGCCAAAACTTATTATAGCAGGGGGCTCATCTTATCCACGGCTATGGGATTGGGAAAGATTCCGTGAAATTGCAGATGAAATCGGTGCTCATTTACTCGTTGATATGTCTCATATTGCTGGTCTTGTTGCTGGTGGCGTGCATCCTTCACCTGTTCCACATGCGCATATTGTAACAACAACAACACATAAATCGCTTCGAGGTCCTCGGGGTGGTTTAATATTGACAAATGATGAGGCTTTATCCAGAAAAATTAATTCTGCAATTTTTCCTGGTCTTCAAGGTGGTCCTTTAATGCATGTGATTGCCGCAAAGGCTGTTGCGTTTGAGGAGGCTTTGCGGCCCTCTTTCAAGAGTTACAGTGCCAATGTTGTCGCTAATGCGAAAACTTTAGCAAAAACATTACAGGGTAATGGTTTTAATATTGTTTCTGGTGGTACAGATAATCATTTGTTGTTGGTTGATTTACGTTCTAAAAATCTAACAGGTAAACGTGCTGAATTGGCTTTGGGACGCGCTCATATTACCTGCAATAAAAATGGCATTCCTTTTGATTCTGAAACGCCATCTATAACATCGGGAATTCGTTTGGGATCACCTGCTGCCACGACGCGTGGTTTTTTAGAAAAAGAGTTTATTCAAGTTGGTCATCTGATTTCAGAAGTTCTTGATGGTCTTCGGAGTGCAAAAAGTGATGAAGATAATCATGCCGTTGAAATGGCTGTTGAGAAAAAGGTAAAAGATATAACGAATCAATTTCCTCTTTACTCTTATCTTACCACTCGTTAAGGATACAAAGGATGCGCTGTCCTTACTGCCAATATGAGGATACACAGGTCAAAGACTCTCGTCCAGCAGAAGAGGGGGCAGTGATTCGCCGCCGCCGTGTGTGTTCCGTTTGTGGTGGTCGTTTTACAACTTTTGAACGTGTTCAGTTGCGTGAGCTCTTGGTTGCTAAAAAAAGTGGACGATGTGAACCCTTCGATCGTGATAAGTTAATGCGATCAGTTGATGTGGCTGTACGTAAGCGCAATATTGATCCCGATCATATTGAACGAGCAATTTCTGGCATTGTACGCCAGCTTGAAAGTTTGGGAGAACCAGAGATTTCTTCAGAAAAAATTGGGCATCTTGTGATGGAAGCATTGAAAAGAATTGATGATATTGCTTATATTCGTTTTGCTTCTGTGTATCGAGATTTTCGTAATGCAAGCGATTTTCACGATGTTATAGATGAATTGTCAAAGGGTATCGCGGATACAGAATCTCGTTTTGATGAATAAAAAAGTGCAAGATGAACGGTTTATGGCTGCAGCTATTCGTTTAGCAGAACGTCATGTCGGTCTTACAGGTGAGAATCCTTCCGTTGGTACGTTAATTGTGCGAAACGATAATGGTGCTGTGGGGGCTTTTATTGTTGGCTATGGCGTAACAGCTATTCATGGGAGTCCTCATGCGGAAGTGCAAGCTTTACACATGGCAGGTTCTTTGGCTCAAGGAGCGACTGCTTATGTTACTTTAGAACCTTGTGCGCATTATGGAAAAACTTCGCCGTGTGTGAATGCGCTTATTGATTCAGGTGTTTCTCGAGTTGTTATTGCGCTGACTGATTGTGACAAGCGTGTTGATGGTCATGGTATTGCTCTTTTGCGAGCGGCGGGTATTGAAGTGGTTGAGGGCATTTTAGCTGAAGAGGCTTTTGAATCCTTATGGACGCATTGGTGCATAAGGAAGATACAACGCTGTGCGGTCACTTTTAAAATGGCAATTTCTGCCGATAATGGTGTTGGAAAAAGAGAGAAGGGCAGCGTAAAAATTAGTGGAACACTTTCTCATGCCCATACGCATATTCTACGTGCTCAAAATAATGCTATCCTCGTTGGTATTGGTACTATATTAGCAGATGATCCACAACTCAATTGCCGCTTGCCAGGGATGGAGATGCGCTCACCAATTCGTATTATTTTGGATGCAGATTTATCTATCCCCCTTGATGCAAAAGTTGTCCAAACAGCCATAAAAATTCCTACATGGGTTATTTGTGATGTGGATATTTCAAAGAAAAGCAAAAAAAATGCATTGGAGCAATATGGTGTGTCTGTTTATTCGGTCGAGATGAACAATGGTTGTGTAGAACCCTTTGCTCTTTTACAGATGCTTTATAAACATGGGATTAATAGTGTTTTATTGGAAGGGGGTGTCAAGACAGGGGAAAAATTTTTGAATGCTGGTTGTGTTGATCATTTGATATGTTTTCATACCCCCATTGTTTTAGGCAAAAATCGTATTGAAGCCCCTCATTTTGGAAATTATCTCTCGCAGTTTCATGAGATTGAGACAAGAATGTTTGGAAATGACCGTTTTTATAAGTGGAGACGTAAGACATTATGTTCACAGGAATTATAACGGATATTGGTTGTGTTGAAGATGTTCAACCTTTAAAGCAGGGGATGCGTTTAAAGATTTCTACCCGCTATGCTATAGAAAGCTTAGCAATTGGGGCGTCAATTGCTTGTTCAGGAATTTGTCTGACAATTGTAGAGCGAGGATTAAAGCAAGAAGATTCCAATTGGTTTGTTGTCGAGGCGTGGGAAGAAACATTACGTTTAACGAATCTTGCACAATGGATAAAAGGAACTTTTGTTAATTTGGAACGTTCGCTTCGATTGGGTGATGAAATGGGAGGACATTTAGTTTCTGGTCATATTGATGGTTTGGCTGAAATCATTGATCAAAAAAATGAAGGGGATGCAATTCGCTTTTATTTAAAAGTTTCAAGACAATTTATGCCTTTCATTGTTAATAAGGGATCTATTGCACTTAATGGGACATCTTTGACTGTTAATGGTGTTGAGGATTGTGTTTTTGATGTTCTTATTATTCGCCATACACTTGAAATGACAACGTGGGGACAAGCTAAAATTGGAGATCGGGTCAATTTGGAAATTGATCAACTTGCTCGTTATGCTGCAAAACTTTTTACTTTAAAAAGAGAAGATGAATAAGCCAACACTCTATTGATCGTTTTCAGAATTTTATGCTTTATAACTTTGATTTTTTTGATTCGTTTTTTGTGGAATTCCATTATGATGAAAGAGATAGGTAAAAAGCCTCACGTATTGATTGTTGAGGCACGTTTTTATGAGGGGATTTCTGATGCACTTTTGAGAGGTGCAGTGAATACTTTGCAAAAAGCTGAAGCAAGTTATGATGTTGTAACGGTTCCTGGAGCATTAGAAATACCAAGTGCAATAGCTTTTGCTGAACAAAACAAGATATCGTATGATGGTTATGTTGCTCTTGGTTGTGTTATTCGGGGTGAAACATATCACTTTGAAATTGTTGCTAATGATTCTTGTCGTGCATTGATGGATTTAACTGTTCATCAGCACTTGGCTATTGGAAATGGTATTTTGACTGTTGAAAATGAAGAACAAGCATGGGTGCGTGCAAAACTAGATGATAAAAATAAAGGTGGTTTTGCGGCTGAAGCTGCTTTATGTATGATCGCTCTAAAAAAGAGATTTGGAGATAATCGTTAAATATGGCTGATATAAAAAGCAGACATTTTCCGCGTTCAGCCAATAAACGTGGAGCAGCAAGACTCGCTGCAGTTCAAGCACTCTATCAAATGGATATCGTGGGTTCGGGGGTGATGGAAACGGCAGCTGAGTATGAGGCTTATCGTTTGGGAAAAGATATTGATGGAGATCAATATCTTGAAGCTGATTTTCAGTGGTTTTTGGCTATTATAACGGGTGTTGTAAAAGATCAAAAGCAGCTTGATCCGCTGCTTCATCAACAGCTTTCTGCAGAGTGGTCTCTTTCACGTCTTGATTCTATATTGCGAGCAATTTTACGAGCAGGTTTATGGGAGTTGATCAACCGTAAAGATGTTCCCGTTGCAGTTGTCATGAATGAATATGTTGACATAGCAAAGGCGTTTTTTGAAGGTGATGAGCCAAAACTTGTTAATGCAGTTCTCGACAGTATGGCAAAAAAAGTCCGCCTCTAAGAGCTACAAATCCCTATTATAGATCTGATATTATCAGACCTATAATATTGAAACGGTATGCAGACTATATAATTTAGTTATGGGGTGGCAAATTCACAGGGCCTTTTATAATTTGAATTAAGAAAGGATGTTCTTTCGTTACAGTTGGTGTTGTTTGTGTAATAAAATCAAACACTTGACCGTCTTGTAATCCGTAATTTGCAACTTTTGTAACCTGATTATTTTTACTGAAGTAAATGGCTAAAACTTTGCGATCAATAATCTTTGTTTTCATAAACTGCATCCCACGATAACGTGTCTGTGAGATGTAATAAAAAACTTCATTATCATATTTTGTTTTTAATGAAGGGGTCCCTAAAGTTAAAAGAACTTGCTCTTGACTTGAGCCAATAGAGATAGAACTTAGAGCATTTTTATCAAGAACATAGCCCTCTCTATAAATTTGGCTCGAACCTGAAGAATCAAGAAGGCTACACCCAGCAAGCATTCCTATGCTTGCTATTGATAGACCAATCAATAATTTACGTTTGATTAAGGCTATTATGTGAGGCATTTGAAACAATGGTATCTCCTTTTTATACTGAGATGTAGGACAAGAAGGCAACCTCAAGTTTTTTCTAATTTTAACTTAATCTACCGTAGCTTACACTGAGTTTCCCTGTTATAAAGCAAATTATGCCATATAGAATTTCTTTAGAAAAGAAAAAAATGCATAAATACTTGAGATAAATAAAAACATAGTGCTTTACGCGTTTTTATGTTTGGGAGTTGTCAATGAATGTTCAAAATGTTCCTCAAATGACATTTGCTTTGGCTTATCCAATATCTGTACGTTCTCTACCTGCTAAAGGTATAAGGGTTCATTTTTGTGCAAACAAAAAAGAATGTACACATTTAGCCCAGAACCATGATTTAATTGAAGTAAAATCTTGTGAGGGAAAATTCCATATTTTCCCGTGGAAAAAACGCGGAGTGCGTATAAAAGGTCTGTTGCAAGCGCGTATACTACAGTTATGTGTTGTTACATTGGAACCATTAGAAAATATCCTTTGTGAAAATATTGAGGTTGTTTTTGTTCCTGAAGATTCAAATTTGATGAAGCCCCAAATATCAGAGGATACAGGGGAATTGTTTTTAGATGTGGGGGGGCTTGATACTCCTGAAGTGTTTTATGATGATAAAATTGATATTGGCGCAATCATGGAAGAGTTTTTTGAGTTGTCTATTAATCATTATCCACGTAAAGAAGGGATAAAGATGAATATGGGTGAAAATTTAGAAGAAGCAGAGCGAAAATTCTCTCCATTTTCTGTTTTGAAAAATTGGAAGTGATTGTAGAAACATACAAAAAATATCTATTGTATGCTAAACGGTATTTTCTGCGGAGCGATTTTCGCAAGATGTGCTGTGTGAGTATTCAGGAGCCAAAAATCATAATATGTATTTAAAGATGTAAATGAAAAGATGTGGGATATGCAAGCGTGATTAGAATTTCTGTGGATGTCATGGGCGGTGATTACGGTCCAGAAGCAGCTATTGCAGGAGCAGCAATTGTACAAAAATATTTATCAAATATTTATTTTCTATTTTATGGAGTAGAGGAGGCAGTTCGTCCGGTTTTAAAAAAATATCCCTGTTTGGATTCTGTATCGCGCTTTTGCCCTACAGAAAGTTATACACGCATGGATGAAAAGCCAAGCCAAGCACTTCGTAATGGACGTGGTAAATCATCAATGTGGTACGCCATTGAAGCGGTAAAAAATGGTGAAGCTGATGCTTGCATTTCTGCTGGTAATACGGGTGCACTCATGGCCATGTCTTATTTTTGTTTGAAAATGCTTGCAGAGGCTGAACGTCCTGGTATTGCGGGTATCTGGCCAACACTGCGCAGTGAGAGTATTGTTTTAGATATTGGAGCAACAATTGGTGCCTCTGCTAGTCAGTTGGTTGATTTGGCGGTTATGGGAGCAGGTATGTTTCGCGCTTTATATCACACTGAAAGACCAAGTGTTGGGCTTTTAAATGTGGGGGTGGAAGAGGTTAAAGGACTTTATGAAATAAAAAAAGCAGGAATGATATTGCGTGAAGTGCAATTAGAAGGATTGGAATATAAAGGATTTGTTGAGGGCAATGACATTGGAAAAGGAACAGTCGATGTTGTTGTGACAGAGGGGTTTTCTGGTAATATTGCTTTAAAAACCGCAGAAGGAACCGCGCGACAGATAGGAGAGATTTTAAACTCTGCAATGCGCAGTTCTTTTTTAACATCTCTTGGTTATTTTTTATCACGGGGTGCTTTTCGTATACTGAAACATAAAATGGATCCTGATAGGGTGAATGGAGGAGTTCTTTTAGGTTTGAATGGTGTTGTTATAAAAAGTCATGGCAGTGCTAATGCTAATGGCTTTGCTTCTGCTATCCGCGTTGGTTATAAAATGGTTAATAATGGACTTTTACAAAAAATAACGGCTGATTTACGGCGATTTCATGAAAATAAAGCAACACTTTTTGACCAAGAAGATGAAGCGGTGATGAATGGAGAGTCCTTATGATAAGCTCTTATAATAGAAATAAAAAATTTGAAGAAAAGGTAAGAGCTGAATGATTCGGTCAATTATACGTGGTGTAGGAAGTGCTTTGCCGAAAAGAAGTTTATCAAATGATGAGATTGCAAAGTTTGTTGAAACGTCAGATTCATGGATTGTTCAGCGTACAGGAATACGCCAACGTTATATTGCCAGTGAAAATGAAACAACTGTTTCTTTAGGAGTTGAGGCTGCGCAAGCAGCACTTACAAATGCTGGTTTAACAATAAAAGACATCGATTGTATTATTTTAGCAACGTCCACCCCGAATCGTACTTTTCCTGCTTCTGCTGTTGAAATTCAGCATGCTTTGGGAATGAGCCATGGATTTGCTTTTGATATTCAAGCTGTTTGCTCTGGTTTTATTTTTGCTTTAACAACAGGAGATTCTTATTTACGGTGTGGAGGGGCTAAAAGAATTTTAGTTATTGGATCCGATACATTTTCTCGAATTTTAGATTGGGAAGATCGTACGACATGTGTTTTGTTTGGTGATGGTGCTGGTGCTGTTATTTTGGAAGCACTAGAAACTGAGGGTGATATTGCTTTTGAGCGTGGTATATTGTCTGCGAAATTGCGCTCTAATGGTGCTTATATAGATAAGCTATATGTTGATGGTGGACCTTCAACAACACAAACGACAGGCTATTTGCGTATGGAAGGACGAGAAGTTTTTAAATATGCTGTTGGTATGATAACGGATGTGGTTGATGATTGTTTTGCAGCTGCAGGTATGGATTCTTCACAACTAGATTGGTTTGTACCTCATCAGGCTAATAAGCGCATTATTGAAGCATCTGCTAAAAAGCTGGGAATTTCACTAGATAAAGTTGTGATTACCGTTGATCAACATGGTAATACGTCTGCTGCATCAGTTCCGTTGGCTTTAACAACAGCTGTTTGCGATGGAAAAATAAAAGAAGGAGATCTTATCATGTTAGAAGCCATGGGAGGTGGATTTACATGGGGAGCAATTCTTATTCGTTGGTAAATTATGGCTACTTGACCATATTTCAAGAAAACGTATAAGTCATTTTGTAATTTTTAATATTTTAATAGGTGGTTATAATGACAAGTAAGACAGTAACGCGTGCAGATTTAGCGAGCGTAGTTTGTAAAAGAGTGGGCTTGTCACATACTGAATCAGCAGCTTTAGTCGAATTGGTTTTGGATGAGATTTGCAACTCACTTGTAAGAGGTGAAGCGGTTAAATTATCTTCTTTTGCAACTTTTCAGGTTCGCAGTAAAAATGAACGTGTTGGACGCAATCCAAAAACAGGTGTTGAAGCACCGATTCCGCCGCGACGTGTTGTGACGTTTAAGGCTGCCAATGTCCTTAAACAGAGAATTTTAGATTCGCATCGTGCAAAACAGAAAAAATGATATCTCATAAATAAATGCCATGGTATGTTTGGTATTTGTTAAAGAAATGTATAAAATAAGGGTCTTTATTTTTTAGAAAAAGACTGGTGAGTAAGGTATCAATGATGGTCTTATTTTTGACTAATCTTGTTGAGAAATTGAGACAGAATGAGTCATTGTGAAGTAATTTATTTTGTTTTAAATAAGGTGTTACAAAATGGATAAAAGCTCTGATGCTTTTCGCACAATTAGCGAAGTAGCGGAGTTATTGGAGCTTCCGCAGCATGTCTTAAGATTTTGGGAAACACGTTTTAGGCAGATTAAACCAATGAAACGTGGGGGAGGAAGGCGCTATTATCGTCCGGTCGATGTTGATTTGCTCAATGGTATCAAGCAGTTACTATATGATCAGGGTTATACAATAAAAGGTGTGCAACGCCTTTTGAAAGAAAATGGTGTTGCTTTTGTGACTGCATTGGGTAATGGTGATCTTGATGCTATGAATGTGGTCATAGAGAAGAAACATGCAGGACAAACTTCTGAAAATGCTAGCAATAAGCCTAAGAAATCTTCTTTTGGGCTTTTGAGTTTCATGAGGAATGAGGGAGAAACATCTGTCGGTTCTGTGAATCTTTACAAAGATAAAACTGATAAAGCATTGTTACAAGAAATTCTGTTTGAACTCATTGAATGTAAGCGTGTTCTTGATAGAGCACGATAATAATATTTTTTTATTTTATATGTGTTTCGTAGATATTTAGATGTTTTATGGATGTGCACAGAATTTTATACGTTCAACGAGTAGTCATATATCGTATGTGTATATTTAACGAGTTTTTTATAAGAGTTTTTCATTTGGTAAAACATGAAGAAGAGAAAGAATAAACGCTGAGTTTTGCCATTTTTTTTGATTTGGCTTTATAAAAATTAAGGCAATATCTCATCAGTGTAGATTGCGGGATGTAGAATGCCATTAGCTTACCAATTCATGTGCTTGTTTTAAAGAGATGTTTCTTAAGGCTTCTTAATCTTATTTTACCATAATGCCTCGTGAATGATTAATGGTAAACTCGTTGAGTACCGCTATTTTTATACTTATGAAGGTTCAAGTCGGCATCATCATTATAATTATAGCCTGTTCTCAATGACTGCAACAATTCTTAGCACTTTAGGCGGTTCATTGTAGGCATTTTAAAAGTCCTTTCTCAATAATTTTTATCCACGCACTCATTCCGCTTGTTTCGTGCAAGCAAATGATTTTGATAGATTCAACATAAACATATTAAAAATAAGAGAAGCCTATGATATTCGAAACCTTATTTAATATGAACAACGATATATTATCATTATAAATCAATATCTTGTCCTTTTTATAAGGGCTTATCTTACGAATAAGAAATATCATTGTTCAGCTAATTTTACATATTTTTTATTAATAAATATAATCTTGTTTTCAGTTTTCTTGCTTGATGTTTCTATAATTATTGTAATGATCTATCCATGATAATAGCAGAATTTTTTCATTATAAAGGTAAAAGATTAATGTTATTATTAATATTCAATTGTCTATGATTTTTGCATTTAAACAGCTCATAGCTTATATTCAACTTTTTCACCAATCCACCTTGTAGAGAAAGAGCACGTTATTCTTTCTGGTGACAGGTCATTGTGCATGAAACAAAAACACACTACAATATCAAATTATTTCATTTTGTACAAAAACTGAAAATTTATAGTAAAAAATTAACGTATTACCATCTTCCGTGATATTATGCATTTATTACACGTTGCAAATCTGGAGGTGTTGCTTCATTTGAGAGTTGTTTAATCACATCTTCTACAGATAAAAGGGTTTGATTTGTACTTCCTAAGCGGCGCATATTTACGCTGTTTGTTTCAGCTTCACGTTTGCCACATACCAAAATTACGGGGACTTTTTGTAAAGAATGTTCTCGTATTTTATAGTTAATTTTTTCATTGCGGAGATCTATTGTTGCGGAAAGCCCAACAGCTTTAAGTTTTGCTGTTATTTTTTGGGCATATTCATTTGCTTCGGATGTAATTGTTGCAACAACAATTTGTTCAGGAGCAAGCCAAAGTGGCATATGTCCAGCAAAATTTTCAATTAATATACCAAGAAAACGCTCCATTGATCCAAAAATAGCACGGTGGATCATAACAGGTTGACGTTTTTCTGAATCTTTATCAATATAGAATGCACCAAAACGTTCAGGGAGATTAAAGTCTATTTGTGTTGTTCCACATTGCCATTCACGACCGATAGCATCCTTTAATGTATATTCAAATTTTGGACCATAAAATGCTCCTTCACCTGGAAGGATGCTTGTTTTGATTTGTCCTGCAAATTTTGTTTCAATCGTTTTAAGGACAGATTCCATGATACTTTCTGCATGATCCCATAATGCATCAGATCCAACTCGTTTTTCTGGACGGGTTGAAAGCTTAAGACTAATTTCTTTAAAACCAAAATCGGCATAAGTTGATAAAATAAGATCATTAATACTGAGACATTCATCGGCTAATTGTTCATCAGTACAAAAAATATGCGCATCATCTTGTGTAAAACCACGCACACGCATAAGACCATGTAAAGAGCCTGAAGGCTCATAACGATGAACAAGTCCAAATTCAGCAAGTCTAATAGGCAAATCACGATAAGATTTTAAACCATGTTTAAAAATTTGCACATGACCAGGGCAGTTCATTGGTTTAAGGGCATAAACATTCCCATGATCTGAATCTTCTTCTGCTGAAATTACTTTGAACATATTCTCCTTATACCAACCCCAATGGCCAGATATTTCCCAGAGTGACCTATCGAGAACTTGTGGTGCATTAACTTCAGCATATTGATGATCATCAAGGCGTCTACGCATATAGCTGATCAAATTTTGGAACATTTTCCAACCTTTTTTGTGCCAAAAAATCATTCCTGGCCCTTCTTCTTGAAAGTGAAATAAGTCCATTTCACGTCCCAAGCGGCGATGATCACGTTTTTCAGCTTCTTCTAGCATATGGAGGTAGGCTTTTAAGTCATTTTCATTTGCAAATGCTGTTCCATAAATTCTCGTGAGCATTGGATTATTGGCATCGCCACGCCAATAAGCTCCTGCAACTTTCATTAATTTGAAAGCATTCCCAATTTGCCCTGTAGATTGCATGTGCGGTCCGCGACAAAGATCAAACCACTCCCCTTGATAATAGATTTTTAAATCTTGATTTTCAGGAATGCTATCAATAAGTTCAACTTTATAAAATTCCTTTTTCTCAGAAAAAACTTTTCTTGCTTTTTCACGAGACCAAATTTCTTTTCTAAAAGGTTTATTGCGTTGGATAATTTCACGCATTTTCTTTTCAATGACGGTGAGATCATCTAATGTGAAAGGTTGTTGGCGTGCAAAATCATAATAGAATCCGTTCTCAATGACAGGACCTATTGTTACTTGCGTTTCAGGAAAGAGCTCTTGCACTGCTTCAGCAAGGACATGGGCGCAATCATGCCTTATGAGCTCAAGAGCGCGTGAATCTTCTCGGGTAATAATCTCTACTTGACCAGATTGTCCCAATGGATCCGATAAGTCTCGCGTGATACCATCAAGACTATAGGCGACTGCTTTTTTTGCAAGTGATTTAGAAATAGATTCTGCTAATTCCAAGCCTGTCATTTCAGCGGGGTAATTACGTTTTGAACCATCGGGAAAAAAAAGAGAAATAGAGCAAGACATAAAAACACCCTTTTAATCCAATTCCGCTAACGATTGCGGATGGTTTCGTGAAAATTGAGTAAAAAGCTTATAGACTAATTTTTTATCAATACATGTGAAAAAAGAAAAGGATTATTTGTTGTGTTTGTCAGAAATTTTCCAGTAACGCCAAGGTTTATAAAAACAGCAAGAATTTCCAAGCGATGGAGGGACTGGATCAAAGCCATCTGTTCCAAAGGGCCCACAACGCATGATACGAAAGAGTCCCATCCATGCACCAGCCCAAAGCCCATGGCGTGCAATCGCTTCATATGTATATTCTGAACAAGTCGGGGCATGGCGACATTGATTACCTATAAGGCTCGAAAGTGTTATTTGATAGAACCGTATTAAGAAAATACCCAATAATCGTCCGGGTGTTTTTTGCCAAGTGCCTGTGTAATTCCGAGTCAACTTTTTTTGTCTAGATTGTGATTTGAACATTTATTTTTCTTCAATTTTTTGAATGCAGTCTATCGTTGCATCAAAGGGTAGTAGTGTTGCTGCATGGCGCACTTTATAGTCTTTAATGGGCTGTAAGCAAGAAAAATCCTCAAATGGAGCTTGAGGAGAAGGGCCATTTTGCGTTAGCATTTGGTAGATAACTTCACGCAATATTTTAAGATCTTGAGTTGTTTGTCCGATGATATGAGATGCTAAAAGTGAAGCTGAAGCTTGCCCTAGCACACATGCATGTATTTCGTGAGCAAAATCGGTAATAATACTATTTTCCACTTTTAAATCTACAGTGATTGTCGAACCACAAAGGTGTGCATGTTTTCTTGATGTTGCATCAGGATTATTAAGACGCCCAATTTTGCCTATATGTGCAGCATATTTAAGTATTTTATCATTATAGATAGTATCAATCATGCGCTATTGCCTGAAATTTTGAAAGTCGTGATTGTTTAAACTTTTAATTCGCTTATATAGAGATTATACAAAATGAGATAGGTATGGAGCAAATGCTTTGTATAGAGTAAGCTTGGAGTTTTTGAATGCGTAATGTTGTTAAAGAAGACGCAAATTTATCTGAAGAAAAGCGTCCGAGTATTGAAAAGGTGGAAGAAGCGATTCGTACATTACTCTTATGGATAGGGGAAAATCCAAATAGAGAAGGGCTTTTAGATACTCCAAAACGTATAGCCAAGGCATATCGCGAGCTTTTTAATGGTTATAGTCAATCGGTTAAAGAAACCTTAGGTACAGTTTTTGAAGAGGTTTCAGGATACAATGAAGCCGTAATCGTAAAGAATATACCTTTTTATTCACACTGTGAGCATCACATGATCCCAATTATTGGGAAAGCACATATAGCATATCTTCCTAATGCAAAAATTGTTGGTCTTTCAAAAATTGTACGTGTTGTAGATATTTTTTCTCGTCGTTTACAAACTCAAGAAGCTATGACAGCGCAAGTGGCTCACGCGTTAAAAACGTATCTGAAGCCTCATGGTGTAGCAGTATTGATTGAGGCTGAGCACATGTGTATGGCTATGAGAGGAATCCAAAAACAGGGCTCTACAACAATTACAAAAAACTTTCATGGTTATTATGAAAAAGATCAAGCGGCACAAGCACATTTTATGATGATGGTTCAAAGGTCATAGTAAAGCCCATATTTCTCTTAATCTTTATTAAGTTATAAAGCATCCGGATAAAATAAATTATGAGAAAAAGAAAATTGGCTTGTACCTTTCTTTATGATTTGTTAAAGGCTAAAAACCAAGATTTTTTCTTTCCACGTGCGGTCGTGGCGGAATTGGTAGACGCGCAGCGTTGAGGTCGCTGTGGGGCAACCCGTGGAAGTTCGAGTCTTCTCGACCGCACCAGTTAGCAGTGAGTCTCTCCATAATGAGATGAAGTTATGTTAGAGAGAGGGGATTTATAGGCATTATAGAAAAATCTTTTTTGTATGTTATTTGTTGGTGTGTTGCCAATAATGTTTCGTTTTTTATTACTTTATCTATGCATTTGAAATGTTATATTTTTATAAGGTGGGGTGAAGTTGCAGTGAGAAGTATAATGATTCTGAGATATTTAACACTTCTTATTTGTATTTCTTTATTATCAGCGTGTAGTGATTCACGTGCTGTACTTTGGCATGGGGTGCATGCAACACCTTCTATGACTGCCGTAGAAAGGGAAGTTGAAGGGAAACCAGTTTCTCCAAAAGCCGTCGTTCCAGTGTATGTTGCAACAAGTCGTATGATGCAAAATAATTACGCTCAACCTTATGGTGCAGAGCGATCAAATAAAGTTCATTATAATCGCGTTGACGTAGGAATTCCTCAGCAACATGTAAAGGGAGTTGTTGAAATAAATGCCTATAAACCTACGCATGATAAGTATTTTGCAGCAGTAGCATTGCAAAAATACGATAATAAAGAACAGTTTAAACAGCAATTAAATGCTGCTTTAGCAAAAAAGCCAAAAGGAAAAAGAGAAATTTTTCTTTTTATCCATGGGTATAATAATAATTTTGCAGATGGTACATTTCGTACAGCACAATTTACACACGATTATTCTTTAAATGTTGTCGCTGTGCATTATTCTTGGCCTTCGGCCGGATCAGTTCCTCTTTATATTTATGATCGTGACAGTGCTAATTTTGCCCGTGACGGATTGATAGAGCTTTTAACACTTATTAGTGAAACCAATGCTGATCAAATTTCGGTTATTGCACATTCTATGGGCAATTTTGTTATAATGGAAGCATTTAGAACGTTAGCGTTACAGGGAAAATATAAGCCTATTCGTCGTATTACAAGTTTATTAATGGCTGCACCAGATATTGATGTTGATGTATTTGAGCGCCAACTTAATGATATAAAAAAACTTCCGCAGCCAACCGCTATTTTAGTATCCAGAGCGGATAAAGCTCTTGCGGTTTCAGGACGTCTTACGGGTGGACATCATCGTGTGGGCGATGGCTCAGATATTGAAATGTTGCGTAAAAATGGAATAGCTGTTCTTGATTTTTCTCATGTGGATGGGGGAGCACACAATGTCTTTGCATCTTCGCCAACGTTGATGGCTCTTTCTCGAGAAGGTTCTTTGGCTTCCACAATTATGCAAGGTACAGAATTGTCACCTAGTCAAGCCCTTCTTGCTGATGGTAGTAGTGTGTTGGAAAAAACAACACATCTTATCCTTTATACACCTGTACGTTTTCTCTCTCCACGGATTCCACGTTGATCGTGAAAAGAGAGAAGGGGCTCCATCGAATAATGTATTGGAGGTAATATTTTTTAGCACTTTCTTTAGAATGGTCTTGTAAAATGAAAAATAAATAGCGGGATGAATGTAAAAAACAGTCATTAGGTGAGTTTGTGATGATTGCACGGAAACGCTATGTTAATACGCCTACAGTTGTTGATTATTTGTCTCATTCCGCAATTAAGTTATTAGACATTCATGCTATGCTTGTGAAGGTGAGAAAAGGTGATATGGGGGAAAAACCAAATTTATTGCGTCAAATTGATTCTACAAAAAAACAGTTAGATGAGATAAGCCATGCTCTTATTTTAGAATATCGTAAACGCCAAGAAAATGAGCGTTTTTTAAAACAAATTCTGCTATCCATTTCTGATCAACTTTTTGCACTTAATAATGGTTTTAAGGAAACAGGACGTCTTTTTTTTCAAGAAGTTAGAATACTTCAATCTCAGATGCAATGTTTATATGAGGGAAAGGAGAGGCTGCATTTGTTGAATAGCCAAGAATCTTTTTGTTCTCCGTCAAAGATTGATGAAGTCATTAAACAGTTACAAAAAGCACGAGAAAAGCTTATTCTTGAAAGCCCACATCTCTTTGAAAAAAGCACAAAAGCTAAACAATAAAAGTTCTTTAGTTGAGCAGATAGATAATTTGAATTTTACAGCAAAAACGCTGTTAAATAGAAGGCTATAACCTTTTTAAAGCAAATTCTTTTCTTTAATAAATGAAACACATGCCTTATATCTTTGCTAAAGTTAAGGCTGATGAATTAGGTGGCTTTATTGAAAAAAATGTTTGTGGAAAGAATTTTACAAAAAACTTTCTGATTCTTTTAATAATAGCCCGCCGGATAATTTTACCAATGTCATAAAGTTGTTAGTATATTCATTAGGCAAATAAAAAGCAAGTAAAATAAAATAGTTATGTCTAATATAAGGGAATAGGTGAATCTTGATTCTATTGAGTTTTTTTGCCTCTATCCCTCA
>NZ_JBHIOP010000004.1:0-57869 GCF_042195625.1 Bartonella sp. AP9QHHD
GGGAACTTCCTTTGAAGCTGGTTATCGACTTAAGACGTCAAAGAACAGTTGGTTACAGCCTTATGGACAATTTACATGGTTACAAGTTGAGGGTAAAGAAATCAAGTTATCGAATGACATGACAGGTGACATGCGTCCATTCACTTCATTACGCAGTGAGGTTGGCTTATCTTTAGGATATGAATTTGGTTTTCACATGGATTCCTCATCGCTTGCGTATATTACAGCAGCATGGTTGCGTGAGAATAAAGATGACAATCAAACGTTAATTAATCAACGCCATCCATTTACCACTGGCTTATCGGGGAATGCAGGTAAATTAGGAATAGGTTTAAGCAGTTTAGTGAGTGAGAAGTTAAAGTTATATGGTGAGGCCCATTATATTAAAGGGCGTAAAACAAAACAGTCCTTTCAGGGTATTTTAGGTGTACGCTATAGTTTCTAACGATATGGTTATTTTTTAATTGATCTCAATGATAATTTTGATAGGAAGCATTTAAGATTATGAAAGAAGATTCAATATTTATTGAGATTCTGTAGCGCATCTTTATGATGGGATGAGCAATTGCAGGTGTTTTTATTAAAGTCTTCTTTATAATTCATTCTATATTTTTGAGAATTTGTATAGATTTTTGCAGAGTCACTTGGCAAAGGGCTCCTTGCTCGCTATAGAAATGGCTAGAGAATATTATAAATGAAATAAAGGTGGTTAAATGGCTTTAGAGCGTACTTTTTCGATGATTAAACCAGACGCAACCCGTCGTAATTTGACTGGCGCAATTACTAAAATGCTTGAGGATGCGGAGCTACGTGTTATTGCGTCTAAACGTGTCTGGATGAGCAAACGTGAGGCTGAAAAATTTTATGCTGTTCATAAAGAACGTCCTTTTTTTAGTGAATTGGTTGAATTCATGTCTTCTGGTCCAACCGTTGTACAAGTTTTGGAAGGTGAAAATGCAATAGCTAAAAACCGTGAAGTAATGGGGGCTACGAATCCTAGTGATGCAGAAGAAGGGACAATTCGTAAGGTTCATGCTTTATCGATTGGCGAAAATTCTGTCCATGGATCCGATAGTGCTGAAACGGCAAAAACAGAAATCGCCTTTTGGTTTCCTGAGGTAGAAATTGTTGGTTAATAAAGCGTTTATAATAATAAAGCGTATATAAGAAGCAAAAATCCGAAACACTATATTTCGGTTTTTTGCTTATGAGATTATAGATTTTTTTGAAAGCATATGGAGCATTAATCGTTTTTTTAGCTTTTAATATTGCAGCTGCTTTTACGAAAATATAAAGGCTATTTACTCTTTTTTGAATAGCTTTTATCTACACGTCTCCCTTATTTGTAATGTGCAAAAAAGCATTTTATTGATCTATCATTAATAAAAATAAATCAATCTTATGCTATTCTCATCTCTTATTTAAGTACAAAAAGATAAATCATCATTATAAAATTCCATACTATTCATAGGATAACGTGTTTTAAACCTGCACGAAAATAATCCCACCCTGTCCACAATGTAAGGAGGGCAGAAATCCACAGCATAGTAATGCCAAACTCTACTGTGTAAGGGAAAATTTTATTACCGGCTGGTCCAGCTAAAAGAAATACAATAGCGATCATCTGTACAAAAGTTTTCCATTTTGCAAGACGAGAGACAGGAACACTAACTTTTAACTCCGCCAAATATTCACGTAATCCTGATACAAGAATTTCTCTGCAAAGAATGATAATAGCTGCCCATAGAGTCCACCCAGCGATGGTACTGTCTGCGGCAAGCAAGAGCAAACAAGCAGAGACGAGAAGTTTATCGGCGATTGGATCTAACATGCGACCAATATTGGATGTTTGTTCCCAAATACGAGCAAGGTAACCGTCAAGAAAGTCAGTAATGGATGCAACGATAAAAATAGAAACAGCAATCCAGCGAGTGATATCACTTGATTGTAGTCGCCCTTCTAAAAAAAAGCATGCAACAACCATTGGGACTGCAACAATTCGTGCATAAGTTAAAATATTTGGAAAAGAAAAAGTATGATTTTTCATGGAGCCATTTTTAATTCTTGTGAAAGAGAATATATTTCCTAAACGTAACAAGGCGAAGGTTATGAAACAAGCCTATTTTTCATGAAAATGGTTATAAATTTTTTGTGCAATTGTCATAGAGATTCCCGTAACTTTTTTTAAATCTTCAAATGAGGCACTAGCAACAGCTTTGGCACTTCCAAAATGATGAAGCAATGCACGCTTTCTTGTCGGACCGATATTTTCGATTTCATCAAGTGGGTTTTTGAATGTTGCTTTTTTTCGTTTTATCCTATGAGTTCCAATCGCAAAACGGTGTGCTTCATCACGCAGACGTTGCAAAAAATAGAGGATAGGATCACGTGGAGGAAGTGTAAAGGGGGGAATACCTTTTATAAAAAATCGTTCACGTCCCGCATGACGGTCAACACCTTTGGCGATTCCAACAACTGTGAAGAGATCATTTAATTGTAATTCAGCAAGTATTGCATGTACGCTGTTGATTTGTCCTTCACCACCATCGATTAAGATAAGGTCAGGCCAAATGGGAAAAAGATCATCATCTTTTATGTCATGACTTCTATTTGGCAGATCATACTCTTTGATAAGGCGTGAAAATCTTCGTTTAATCACTTCTTTCATCATGCCAAAATCATCGCCAGGCGTTATATCTGTTGAGCGAATGTTGAATTTTCGATATTGATTTTTAATAAATCCCATTTGACCAGCAACAATCATAGCCCCTACAGCATTTGTTCCCATGATATGAGAATTGTCATAGACTTCTATCCGGCGTGGAGGAACAGGTAGTTGGAATGTTTTAGCAAGACCTTGAAGCAATTTTGTATGGGTGGCTGTTTCAGAAAGCTTATGTTCAAGTGCTTCATGAGCATTGAGATAGGCACGATTAACAAGAGTTTTCCGTTCACCTTGTTTGGGTAAAGAGAGGGATACTTTGTGGTTTGCTTTGAGACTAAATGCTTCTGTAAGAAGTGCCTTTTCTTCAATTTCTTCAGATAAAAGGATGCTTTTGGGAAGTGGTTTATCATCGTAAAATTGGGCAAGAAAACTCGCTAAAATTTCAGTACGGGAAAAAGAGGGATCTGCTTTAGGAAAATAGGCACGGTTTCCCCAATTTTGCCCCATGCGAAAAAAGAACACTTGAATACAGGTCATTCCTTCTTTTTGCGCAATTGCAAATACATCCGCTTCTTTTATCGTTTGAGGATTAATACCTTGATGGCTTTGTATGTGAGAAAGGGCTGATAAGCGGTCACGATAGGAAGCTGCTTGTTCAAAATCAAGATTTTCTGCGGCTTTATGCATAGCTTGAACCATATCGCTTTTAATAGATTGATCTTTTCCCGAAAGGAACGCTTTTGCTCCTTTCACCAGTTCTTTATAATCACTGTCACTAATTTCATGAGTACAAGGTGCAGAACATCGCTTAATTTGATAAAGCAAACAGGGGCGTGTACGGTTTTCAAAAACTGAATCAGTACAGGTTCGTAATAAAAAGGCGCGTTGTAAAACATGAACTGTTTGTGTCACTGCACCAGCAGAAGCAAAAGGACCAAAATAGTGAGCTTTTCGTGTTCGAGCACCACGATGTTTGTAAAGTGCAGGCACTCGATGATCATCTGTAATCATAATATAAGGGAAACTTTTATCATCACGCAGGAGTACATTAAAATGTGGATGCAATCTTTTGATGAGATTGGCTTCTAAAAGGAGTGCTTCTGTTTCTGTATGGGTGACGATAAATTCCATATGATATGTTGCACGAATCATGCGGGTAATACGATTATTGTGTCCTTGTTCACGTGTATAGTTTGAAACACGTTTTTTGAGATTACGGGCTTTGCCAACATAAAGAATATCACCATTTTCATCAATCATCCGGTAAACCCCTGGCTTATGCGGAAGGTGTCTAACAAACTCTTGTATGAATTTGATACCTTGGAATTGATTTTTCTCATTGCTTTGATTGGCATTATGCCATGTAACATTAGAGAGAAAAGAAAGTTTTTCCCGTTCATTTTGCGGACAATTTGTATTATTTTTCAGGACCATTCCGTTTGTTACGAATATGTTGTTTGTTTAATATATGAAATATTCTTTTTTATTAAATAATGATTATTTATGTCTTTATAATTTTTTTCTATAAATAATATCTTATAACATAAGAGTATGATTTTAGAGAGCCGATCTTTCATAAAAAATATGAGAGTTGTTATTCTAAGACAGCTTTATGAATTTGCCCAATTTATCCATTAAAATGATTGAAATAAGAAATCCATGATGATTAAGAGGATAGACTTTCTAAAAGGAAAAAAATTAATTCACGCTGATCGTTCTTAGCTTACCATTATAATATGTTGGTATTATCCAAAGAATCAAAGAACTTTATCATTTAATGCCTTTGTATTTTACAACATGATATTTGATTTAGAAAAAATATCAGAGAAAGATCTAACATAACAGATGTTCTTTTTGAAGCCACTTATGCGTTATTTGGGCATTTTCATCTTGTCCCAGACGGTTGATAAGAAAGGGGCTGAGTTTTTTCATTTCTTCTTCCAAAAGGTAGGGAGGGTTAATAATAATCATACCACTTCCATTCATTGTCGGTGGACTTGAACTTTTTCGGATACGCATTTCAAGCTGTAGAATCTTAGGAATTCCGGTTTGATAAAGCGCGTGAAGAAAACTTTCAATTTCTTTGTCATATTTAACAGGATACCATAAAGCGTAGATTCCTCCAGAAAAGCGACGATAGGCTTTCGTTAATCCATCAATAAGGCGGGAAAACTCTCCAGTTTTTTCAAAGGGAGGGTCAACAAGGATAAACCCACGTTTTTCTTTTGGTGGTACATGAGCATTTAAGGAAAGCCAACCATCTAAATGCAGAACTTTTGTTTGATAATCTCCTGCAAAGTTTTTTGCTAAAATATGATAATCTTCATTGTGCAATTCTATTGCGGTGAGGCGATCTTGTTTCCGTAATAATTGACGAATAAGAACAGGAGATCCAGGATAAAATACAATTTCTTTTTCCCCTTTATTGAGGGCATCAATGATATCACACCATGGACAAAGGAGTGTTCTTAAATCTTCTGGGATAGGAGTTGAAAAAAGTCGTTGGACACCTTCGCGACACTCTCCTGTTTTATGTGCTTCTAAAGAAGAAAGGTCATAAATACCGATTCCAGCATGCGTATCTATAACGCGAAAAGCTTTTTCTTTGCGTTTGAGATATTCTACAATGCGAGTGACAATAATGTGTTTAAAAACATCAGCAAAATTGCCAGCATGATAAATATGCCGATAATTCATGGAGTAAACTCTATCATATGTATAACTGTACCGGATTATTAGCATAGAATAATAGAATTGATATCCATAAAAATACTCTTGTAGAAATCAAACAATACCCTCACTCCCACATTATACACTACAGAAAAAATATTAATGTCATCAGAGCATTTATTCACAGAGCTATTTTTATATAATGAGATTAATCGTTAAAATTTTAATTTTTTTATATGAAAGATAGACAAGAAGAGATCAAACATTTCAATAGAGATATTTATGTTGTAAGAGAAATTTTTTATGATCGCGGACTCTTCTAGGAAGACTATAAAAAACACTCAATTAACGAGAATATTAGTGAAGTTTGTTGAAAATTGAAGGGTATCTTTCAAATTCATTCATCAATTTGCTTGTTTAAAGATTAAAGAATTTCAAATGCTTGATAAAAACATTGTTACATTTATAAGTTTTTTAGCAAGCGTAAAATTATGGATAGAGCAATAAAGTGCTGGTGTTATAGTGATAGATTTTTGTAAAAGTGTGAATGAATTTCATTGCTTTAAGCGGAGCCAAAGCTTTACATTATACACGCTAAATAGCTAGGTTATTGTGTATGATGCTAAAATAAAACTTTTGAAAATTGATATGTGCTCTGCAAGCTATCTCAATCAAAATGAGGAATTTTAAACTAAAGTAAATAGGTTTATCTATCTCTAACACTGTATTATCGAGCGGCTTTATGAGGTAATCTTATAAAAAAGGCTAGGATAAGAAATTCTTTTTATATGGATTATGCTTCGATACCATGCTTTTGATTGAATGTAATTTTCTATTCATGCCCATTCTGTTTTCAATACTGAGATAGGTTAAACACATGATATTATGAGAACGCATGCCCAGAATCCGGAGACTTGTAATAGTTAGAGCATACAGTGGCTTAGAGAGCTGGTTATATGGAGGTATTTTACTAAATAAAGGCACAAGCTGGTACCTTTTTTATTTTTTAGCAGTATTGCCATACCTCTTGGCACTTGAGTTGGTTCATAAAGTGCATTTTTACTCTTTCCGCTAATAGTTTTTATTTACACGCCAGATATTTAATTGAATACGATGATGGCTCATATTTCGTATTGTATATGGAATAATGGATGATAAAATTCCCACCCCAACGCAAAGAGTAAATGTTGTGCGTAAGATGATCGTTTTTGAAGAGACTGATGATGTGTTAAGAAAGTTTTTTAGAGATTTTTCTTTCTGATTTTTTTAATTGAATACGTAAAATGTTTTACAGCATGTTATGATTTTTATCAGTAAAGGATAATTTGGCGGAAATGTTTGTAATGATACGTACAACATTGTTTAAAAGGAAAGACATTGGCTATAGTATTTACAGGAAGATGAGTAACCTAAGAGATCAGATGAAGTTATTTTAGAAAAGTTTTTAAGTGTTTTGAACTTTGTATGAAGTGGTTTATCATTTTTGAATGGTTTGTGTTATAATACGCTAAAAAAGGATGAGAGGATAAAAAGTTCTTTTTGCAATAAAAGCGTGTAATTGCTTTTAAGTTAAGAAGAAAATATATAAGTAAGATATTATATTTGATACCTCCTTCAGAGGAAGCATGAATAAATGAAATCAAATTTAAAAGCATAAAGTTAGAGAGAATAATGGGTAATATTTTTTCACCAACGCATTTAATTATAATTTTATTGATTATCTTTGTGCTTTTCGGTCGCGGTAAAATTTCTGAATTAATGGGCGATGTTGCTAAAGGAATTAAAGCCTTCAAAAAAAATATGAAAGAAGAAGATGATAGCATTGAGGATAAAGTTGAAATGGCTCCTACTTCCCAAATGATTGATGTAGAATCTCAACAATCTCAGCCGTTATCGGTAAAACATGCAACAGCGCGCAGAAAGGTTTCTTCTGCTTCTAAAAAAAGCAAAACATCTGTTGCTAAAAAACAGTAACAAAAACGCAATCATCATTGTGCAATATTTTTTGATGAGAAAGTCGAATTAAGAGATGTTTGGGATTGACGGACCAGAGTTTATCGTAATCTTACTTGTTCTCATCATTGTCGTTGGACCAAAAGATTTACCTAAAATATTAAAGACAGTAGCAAAGATAAGAGCGTATGTGTATTCAACAGCAAATGAACTTCGTCATCAGTTTGATGATGTAATAAAACAAATCGAGCGCGATAATTTGCAAAAAGTATGTTCGGATATTAGCGATTCAAGCAAGAAGTTGACAGAGACTTTTGATCCCATTCAAAATACATTAGAAGATATCCACGATAATTTGGATGTTAAGGCAACACACCATAAATCAAAAAAAGATAAAGAAATTTTGGAATGCGATCAAAACGTAACCAATAAAGATACGACAGTATCTATTGCTTCTAAAGATAAAGAAGATATGTCATGAATGTTAAGAAAGATGAAGTTGATGCTAATATGGCTCCACTTTTAGAACATTTAATTGAACTTCGTCAGCGAATTATTTCTGCCTTGGTTGCATTTATGATCGCTTTTATGATGTGTTTTCTTGTTAAAGATTATATCTTAAATTTTTTACTATGGCCATATCAGTGGGCAATGAAAATAGCAGGGGGTAATCCTGAGGGGATTCGTTTGCAATCAACGCAAGTATGGGAAACTTTTTTAACGAAGATGAAGCTTTCTGCTTTTGGGGGAATTATTTTATCTTTTCCCTATACGGCTTTTCAGTTTTATAGTTTTATTGCACCAGGGCTTTATAAAAATGAGCGGATGGCTTTTTTACCATTTCTCATTGGGGGGCCTATTTTATTTTGTATTGGGGGAGCATTTGTCTATGGTCTATTAGCGCCAATAATACTATGGTTTAGCCTTTCTCAACAATTTCTTCCAGATGTTCATTTAAAAATAGAGTTTATAGTGCGTATTTCTGATTATTTGGGCTTTATGACATCGTTTATCCTAATTTTTGGTTTGATTTTTCAATTACCTCTTGTCATCAGTCTTTTAACAAAAATTGGATTTTTAACGTCTTATGATTTGGCGTCTAAACGAAAATGGGCTATTTTGCTCTCTTTTATTATTGCGGCAATCATAACGCCGTCGGATTTTTTTACGATGTTTACAGTGGCTTTACCAACGATAGCACTTTACGAGATTTCAATTTTAATTGCTTACAGTATAGAAAAGAGAAGAAAATCCGCTTAAGAAAAGTGTATAATCTTATGCGATAAGGAATGAATAAAAACAATATAAATGAGGAATTTTTATGCTTGATATTAAGTGGATTCGTGACAATCCTGAGAAATTAGATAAAGCACTCGTAAGTAGAGGTCTTGAGCCACAAGCTGAAAGGTTAATACAACTTGATCTTGCACGTCGCTCGCATATTGCTAAGGTGCAATTGGCGCAGGAACGTCGCAATGCTGTTTCAAAGGAAATAGGACAGGCTTTAGCGGTATCGGATCAGCAAATGGCTGAACGTCTTAGGGCTGAAGTTGAAGAGATTAAAGCTTTTCTTTCCTCTGCAACAGTGGAAGAAAAACAGCTGACGGAGAGTCTTGAGAAACTTCTTTCAGCACTTCCAAATATTCCATTAGATGATGTTCCAGAAGGTAAAGATGAAAGTGATAATGTCGTCATTCGACATTTTGGTACACCTCCAACATTTAATTTTACACCAAAGGAACATTTTGATCTTGGTCAAGATCTCAAACAGATGAATTTTGAACGAGCTAGTCGTTTGTCTGGAACACGTTTTACAGTACTTTCAGGGGCATTAGCACGGCTAGAACGAGCATTAGGCCAGTTTATGCTTGATGTGCATGTCAATGAGAATGGTTACACAGAAGTCTCAATACCTCTTCTTGTTCGTGATGAGATTGTTTACGGAGCAGCACAATTACCGAAATTTGCTGAAGACCTTTTTCGTACAACAGATGGTCGATGGCTTATTTCCACAGCAGAAGTGCCATTAACCAATTTGGTCAACGATGAAATTCTTGAAATATCAGATTTACCACTGCGATTTTCTTCTTTATCTCCCTGTTTTCGTTCAGAGGCGGGAGCAGCCGGTCGTGATACGCGCGGTATGTTGCGTCAGCATCAATTTTGGAAAGTTGAAATGGTCTCGATTACCAGTGAAGAGCAGTCTTTAATTGAATTGGAACGTATGACGGAATGTGCAGAAGATATATTAAAGCGGCTTGGTTTGCCTTTTCGCACAGTGGTTCTTTCTACGGGTGATATGGGGTTTGCAGCGCGTAAAACCTATGACATCGAGGTTTGGCTTCCTGGTCAAGAATGTTATCGTGAAATTTCTAGCTGTTCAGTTTGTGGAGATTTTCAAGGTCGCCGTATGAATGCGCGCTATCGTAAAGAAGGCGATAAAAAATTGCATTTTGTTCATAGCCTTAATGGTTCTGGTACGGCTGTTGGACGTTGTCTTATTGCCGTACTTGAAAATTATCAACAGGCTGATGGATCAATTATTATTCCAGATGTTTTACAACCTTATATGGGAGGCATGCGCTGTATTACTGCTTAATTTTACGAAAGGAGAGACAATATGCGTTTATTGCCAAGAGGTGATGATACACAGACGCAAGTTTTTGCCATTTTAAAAGAAGCAGTTTGTCAGTATGATAAAAGTGCACCTCCATTGGAGATTGAATGATACTATGGGGCAAAAGGGTATTTTACAATTTCGTGAGGAGTTAGCCGCTCTTGTACTGAAAATGCGTAGCAAAGGCATTGATGACGTGCGATTTTTTTCGGCATTAGAGAAAATTCCGCGTCAACAGTTTGTTGCTGCTCCTTGGTTCAATAGTGCTTATGATAATAAAGTTATTCCCCTTGAGTGTGGTGAATATATGGAACGTTTGGAAGAACAACTCTTAATTCTTTCGGCATTATCGTTGAAAAAAAGGCATCGTGTCTTAGAAATTGGTACAGGATCTGGTTTTTGTACTGCTCTTATGGCATGTCTGAGTGACCGTGTGACAACGATTGATCGTTATAAAACGCTTGTTGATTTAGCACGCCAAAAATTTCAAACTTTAGGAATTGAAAATATTGTTATACGGCAGATTGATGGAAGTCATAGCGTGACAGGCTTAGGATCATTTGATCGCATTCTTATTTGGCCATCACGTTTTGATGAACCAAAGGAATTTTTAGAACTTTTAGCTGAAAATGGAATTCTCATTCAGGCGATAGGACCTGACGAAGGGGTACAAACGGTGACGCGCTATACAAAAATTGGTAGTCGATTTGAGTGTTTAGAACTGTTCCAAGTGCGTTACCAACCTTTTATTAAAGGCATTGCGGAGATACTTTAATTTTTACAAGCTAAGAAGTTTCTTCAAATTGTCTACGTTAAGTTCATTTTGATCTTATATAAAGATATTTATGAATAAAACATCTCATTTTAACTCTTCGGTAATTTAAAAAAGCTTTAATGGAGTGAGTTGATTATTGATGAGTGAGCAAAACGATGTGTCTAAAAGCTTTGGATAATATTTTCCAGCATAATTTTCAGAGAATAGCTTTGTTAGCGGTGGTAACTATTGTTGCTGGTTGTAGTTCTGGTACACAGCGTTTTTCCAATACGTTCTCTCATCGTACGGTATCATCTCAATCAAATATATCAAGCACTATGTATACAGACCCGCGAATGCTATCATACGGTAGTGGTATGATACAAAGCACTGAATTGCCACCTGTGGAATCAAGCGATGATTCGTGGGGAGATGATAATTCCCCCTATAATTTTCCACATCAAGATAGGATAACTTCTTCTGATGGTCGCGTTATGGGCTCCCCTCCACGTAATCTTGGAACACTTTCTCGTTCACAAATGGATAAATCTCCTATTTTTCGGCGGAATTCTTATATTGTCCAGAGCGGAGATACACTGCTCAATATTGCACGACAAGTAGGGGTTAGTGTTGAGGCATTAAAATTAGCAAATGGTATAAACAGCAATTCCATTTATATTGGTCAGGTACTGGTTGTTCCAAGCAGGCGTACATTAGCATCTTCAAATGCACACAATAATAACGATTGGGCAGTGTCAACAACAGAATCTGCATCCCAATCTCAAGTGATGTCCTCTATAAAAAACAAGAAGTCCTCTCCTATATATAAAGCTCCTGTAACAACGCCACCCTCTGCAAAGATGAACAAATCAAGTTCTGAGAAAAATTTTTCTAAACAGATGACGCAATTGAAACATGAGACTGGTTTGTCAAGTACTGTTACGAATACAGATAATATGACGACTCCGCAAGCCACAGGAATTTCTAAGATGCGTTGGCCAGTACGAGGGCGTTTATTAAGCCAGTTCGGTCAAAAAAAGGGAACAGTAATGAATCGAGGAATAGATATTGCAGTGCCTGAAGGGTCTTCGGTAAAGGCGGCAGAAAATGGTGTGGTTATTTACGCGGGAGATGGACTAAAAGAGCTTGGTAATGTTGTGATGATTCGACATGAAAATGATATTATCACTATTTATGGATGTAATAGTAAGCTTGTTGTTAACAAAGGACAAAGGATAAGGCGCGGTGATGAGATTGCTAAATCTGGTGTTTCAGGAAATGTTAAAACGCCACGTGTCTATTTTGAGATGCGTAAGAATTCATTACCTGTTGATCCCCTTAAATATTTAGAAAACTAATTTATTGATGACGTTTACATTTGAATAGTCTTACAGTTTATAGAAAATTCATGAAAAATAATTGATTTTCTTAAATCAATGACATTGCAGCAAAAAATCATTGGTTTTAGGAAAGTAGTTCGTTGGGGTCGGTAGATATTACCATTTTTGTATTTATGAAAGTGTAAGACAATAGTATCATACTATTTGTCAGCTTTGAGTGTTTAAATTGCTCTTGCATTTAAGAGAAGCATGAAAAAGATATTTTCCACGCCTTTCTTAAAAAGTTTTTATCTACAGGCTCATTTCATATGTGTGACGTGCAAGAAAATCGTTTTGATTAATTCAGAAGGTTTGAAATGAGAGCGTTTTATTGTATTTAGATCTGTCATTTGATATCAAAAACGATAAATTATCTATATAAATTAAGTTTGTTCATTAGAAAAATTATCTTGTATAATTTATTGAGTTAGTGAAAAGATTTATATTGTAGGATATACAATAGGGGAAAGTGAATCTATTTTTTAAGATTTTTCTCATTGTATTTTGGTATTCTGCCTCTTAAGGATTTATTGTATTTTTGTAAAGCTGTGATTAGATTATGTAGTTATTGCTTTTTATGATAAATTCTTTAGGAATTTTTTCTGTATCGGAATTTCATTTTAATAGAGTGGGAAATACCTGAGGTTTAACTATAGGAGATAAAAATGTTTATGACGAACGCTTATGCTCAAGTTGCAGGCGATGTTTCCGGTGGAATTTCATTTGCTAGCGCTGTCCCATTCATTTTAATTTTTGCAATTATGTATTTTTTTATGATTCGTCCACAGCGTGCCCAAATGAAAAAACGCCAAGAAATGCTTAATGCAGTACGTCGTGGTGATACAGTTATAACGGGTGGTGGTATTATCGGCAAGGTTACGAAGGTTCACGACGAGAGTGGTGAATTAGAGGTTGAAATTGGTGAGAGTATAAATATTCGTGTTATTCGCTCAACATTAGCTGATGTGCGCGTTAAAGGTGAGCCGATTGCAGAAAAAAAATCAAAACTTAATGCTAAAGCAAAAACACCACAAAAGTCTAAATCTAAAACGACAACGAAAGAAGATATGAGTATCTCTGAAGAGAAAAAAGCTGTATCAAAGGAAAATGCATCTTAAGGTGTAATGGCAGTTTATTACATTTTTTAAGAATTTTTGTAAAAAGCTTGGCAAGATCAAGACAATTTCATTGGAAAAGGGGCTTTTATAGTGGCTACAGAAAATGGAGTTTTTGTTTTCTTTAGATTATTAAAATAGTTGTTTTATTTATAGAATGTTACGCAATTTTTTTCTGTTTTTTAAACAAGATCATTGTTTTTATAAAAAGCAATTTGTGAGTAAATAAGCTGAGGAAACTTTTTAAAAGATAGATTTATTTAAGCAGGTATAGCATTTTACCGCGGTTTATTCGCAAATTTTCATATATTTGTTGTATGAGAAGATTAGGGCATTATATAAAAATTTTCACTTCAATACTAGGCTATGTTTAACATATCAATGTTTATATTAGCCTTACTTTAATTTTTATGATGAGAAGAAGCAAAGACAATTGGATTATTCAAAAATAAAAGGTGCATATTCATGTTCGATGCAATTCAAATTCGTGAAGCACATTTTCCAAGTCGCGCACCTATTGATGCTTATGGAAATGGTGGGTTTCGTTTTGCTGATATGTCTCATAGAGGTTCTATTATTTGTGTACCATCAGGTATTTATGGCATTGAGATGGCAGGGCCTGTTCCCACTCAAAGGGATATATCTCGTATTTTAGAAGAAGCTTCTGAAATCGAAGTTTTATTAATAGGTACTGGAATTGAATTATTACGATTACCTGAAGAGTTACGGGTGCTTTTATGGGAAAAACGTATTTCATCAGATACAATGAGTACGGGAGCAGCGGTGCGTACATTTAATGTTTTATTGGCTGAAGATCGCGCTGTTGCGGCGTTATTATTTGCGGTAGAATAGAGTATTGTTTAATAAAACAAAGGCTCTGGTCTAGCATGAAAGACTTGTGTGATTATTTTCTGCGCTGTAAAATACTGTCGTTTAAGGCGGTGATATAAGGGTATAGAATATACATAACTTAACACATTAAGTGTTTTTTAAATACAGCAGCAAGTATTCAGGACAAAGTTTGCTCATAGTTCCTAATGAATCACATGAGTGATCAGCTCTTGGGACTTAAGACAGTTCATAAGAGGCATTTTAATTCTTTCTTATACAGTTTTTACCTACAAGCCAGTTCCGCTTATGACGTGCAAGGGAATAGTTTTTATTGATGTAACATGGAATTGGTTTGAAATGAAAGCATATCTACGATATTTGGGATTCTAATTTAATATACAAAACACAAAATTATGATTATAAATCAATGCGTTTATAGTAACAGAAACGCACCGAGAGCAATTGGATTTTTTACAAATTGGTGTTGGTAAGAGCCTTTGTCTTTTAGGATGGGGAGGAGGTCAATGATTTGATGAAGTTTTTGTGATCAGTGCATTTTTTATAAAATAACATTGTCATCTATCCACTGAAAAAGTGTCTTGCATTGTTTGTTGTTCAAGTTTTACTATGCATGTTACGATTGGTTTTTAGCTTTTTTATTGCAAATGAAAACTTGAAGTCCGATAAGATAAGTTTTATCAGAAAAATTATTTATTTAATTTTTTTCTTTCTAAAACGAAAAGGGATTAGAAAAGAAATTTTAATTCATAATACAGTTAAGAGACACATTTAAAAATCTTATTTTCTGAACTGTATTTGCTTATCCTTCATTTTTTAATATGAATAAAAAGAGGGTATTAATTTAATTGCTAAAAAAGGGACGTTAATAGGTTCATAGAATGATAGGCTCTCTTCCTTATTGTCTTGATATTTTACGTACCATAGATCGTGATCGCTATATATCGGTTTTATTTGCACCTAAAAAAAAGCGCCAAGCATTGGCTGCTCTTTATGTATTTAATGCTGAAGTTTCTCGTATCCGCGAAAGTGTACATGACCCACTCATAGGAGAAATACGGTTACGTTGGTGGTATGATGCTATTGCTCATGGTGAAATGCAAACGAGTGGAAACAATCCGATTTTGAATGATTTATTAAAAGCAATCACTCTTTTTAATTTACCTAAGACAGCTTTTTTACGTTATTGTGATGCGCAAATTTTAGATCTTTATCACAATCCAATAGAAACACTTCATGATCTAGAGCATTATTGTGGTGAGACAGCAGGCATAATTTTACAGCTTTCTTGTCAGATATTAGATCCTGAAACTGCACAAGAGTTTACAGATATCTATGAACATGGAGGGATTTCTCAAGGATTAAGCGGTGTATTGCGTCTTTTATCATTCATGCAATCACGATATCAATATTATTTACCCACTGATATATTAAAGGCTGTAGGAGTGAATAGGGAAGATTTGGAATCTCATCGTCTCAGCGATCAACAAAAGGGTTGTATTGTTGAAGCTATGGTAGCATTATCGCGCGATCATTATACCCAATTTTACGAGTATTCTTGTACTTTACCTAGAGTTCTTAAGCCAGCTTTTCTTCCATTGGTCATTGTACCAGCTTCTCTTCAAAAAGCTATACAGCTGGGGGCAGCAATTTTTCAAGAGAGTGCAACTTTGCCATTGATGTATCGCTATTGGTTGATAACAAGGGCAGCAATAAGCGGCAATTTTCCAAAGATATTGTAAAAAAATATTACTACGTTGGAATGCGTAACATGTAGACTGATTTTTTCATATGAAGATAAAAGGAGCTATTGTGATTCCAAACCATTTTTTTGTTATAAAAAATGTTGATGTTTTGGTTGTTATGAACGCAAAAGAATAAGAAATTTTATGATCTTGAAAATACGCTGTATTTCTTCATCAGTAATATGTTTTATTCAGAGTATTGGATGGGTGAGATGCAGAGAAAGAAAAACATGAGATAAATCTTAATACATTGGTTTGTTTGAAGAAGAACTTTTAAGTACTCTGAATGTATTGATTGTATCTCATTTGCAAATGAAATGAAATTTCTATTTTATGAGAGAAGTTATCTTAGCAGTCTATAAGTCTATAAAAAACTCTTATTTTTGAGAAATTATAACATCATAATTGATGACTGTTATGATTGATGAATATATTGATTTATAATGATAATACGTTTTTTCTTATATTGAATGAGAGTCTTGAATAGAAAAAGATTTCTCCATTTTTATAATGAATTTTAAAAATAGTTTTTTTATCTATTATAAGTTGGATGTGTAAATGAAATCATTTAAGGAAGAAGCAATACGCTCCCTATGAATGAATATTAAGAGTAGCAATATAATGAGCTATGAATGAATGACGATAGGGATGATGTTTATAGCTTAATGGGCGGCAACCTTTACGACCTTTGGATGGATAATGTTTTTTAATGCATTGCAAAAACGATTCTACATTCCATTGACTATTTTCTCGCAAATCCATACATGCACTGTTTTGCGAGAAAATGAATCATTATACAAACGCTGATCCTAAGATATGCAGACAAGAAATCCGTCTTACCTCTTCAACTATAGACGAAGAGCTGATGAAAACTTTATCAATAAGTTCTTAAAATTATGCACAATCTTTTTATTGGAGAGCGTTAAAGATCTGATTATAATTTGTGCTATTAATTTCCAAAGGATGTTCTTTATTGGCAACTTGTAGCATTTCTAGCTTGAGATCTTCTCTTATCATCATATCTATATTGGCGCGGACCTCAGTTGAAAGATTATGAGACGTGATATCTTTAGGCATGGTTACAGTCTTTATTTGATAAATGATGCGGTTTGTTGCAACCGGACCTTTTATGATGCCATAATGACCTTTGGGAGCGGAAAATAATGCTTTAATGCCTTCAACGCCAAGGGTTTCAGATGAGTCTTGACGCCGGAGGGTTGGTGTTGTTTGTTTTGTAACACCAAGGGTATGAGCAAGAGCAACAAGACTTTTTCCTTCCGTGAGCTGTTTGAGAGCATTTTGGGCTTTTTCATCAAGAAGACGTTGGATTTCCTCATCTTTCCATTGAGAAAGAACATCTAGCTTAGCCTCTTCAAGTGTCTTATCACGGGAAGGAATAATTTTATCGACCTTGTACCAGAGATATCCACCATTTTGAAAAGAGAGAGGATCAAGATCGACTCCTTCGTTTGATTGATAGATGGCATTCAGTAAAATATCTTTTTGAGGCAAATCCGTGAGTATTGCACCTTCAAGCGTTTTTCCCGTTTTATCAATAGTAATTGTGCGCAAAGATAACTTGTATTGGTCAGCTAACTCTTTGAGAGAAGCACCCTCAAAACGAGCATTTTCAATGGCAGCATAATTGTTACGGATATCATCAGTAGCACGATTTTTGGCAAGTATTTGGCGAATATTTTCTTCTACACTTTCAAAAGGAAGAGAGCTTGAAGGTTCAATATGCGTAACGCGAATGAGAACAGGTCCCTGTAAGTCATTTATCACAGGACTGACTTGGCCTTGTTGAAGTTCAAAAATTTCAGATGTCAGATGATTAGGAAGTTCGTTTTCTGCGAGAGGACCTTTTTTTATGTCATTAAGAGTCTTTTTTTCAGCTTTTACCAGTTCATCAAAACTCAATCCATCAGCTATTTTTTTTGCTGCATTATCGGCTTCTTCGCGTGAGGGGAATCGCAGTTCTTCGAATGTACGCTTTTCAGGCGTTACAAAACGTGAAGCATTTTGTGTATAATAGGCTTTCGCCTCATCTGTTGAGATATCTTTAGGTTTTACAAAATCATTAAGTTCCATAGATAGCAAAGAGACAGTACGGTATTCTGGAGCACGAAATTGACTTTGATGTGTTTCAAACCATTTTTGTAATGTTTCGTAATCAGGATCAGCAATTGTTTTCTTTTCTTTTAGATCAATAACGAGATAATCAGCAATACGCATTTCTCCTTGATAAAGAGCAAGTGCTTTATAAAAGAGATTTGGTGCCTTCATATCAGAAAGTAAAGCAGCAATAAGCTGATTACGCTTTTCTTGTTTGGTGTAATAATTAAGAAAAGCACTTTCACTAATACGTAAATGCTGAAGATAGTTATAAAACAAGTTTTTATCAAAAATGCCATTTACCTGGAACATCTTATCAGAACCAATCGTATGAGCTATTGTATCTTTTGAAAGACTTATTTTCATTTTACGTGCTTGTTCATCAAGCAGTACATTTTGTTGTAATTGATTAAATACAAAAGCAGGAATTTGGTATTGCTGCATTTCATTTGTTGTAAACATTCGTCCAAGATGAGCAGCATATGCTAAACGTGCGCTTTGATCGGCGAGTGCAAGACGATAATCATCGACAGTTACTGTGGACTTTCCAGAAGTAATAAGATCTCTTTCACTTTTTTTGTGTAACTGCGGTACCCCCCATAAAAGAATGAAGCATAAGAGTAAAATAGCAAGGAAAATTCTAAAAATCCAAGAATTTGTAGCATTTCTTATGATGTCAAGCATTGTTCAAGTCCATTTTTAATGTGAGTTATTATCAAAGCTGTAATGGAATTTGCAATAAAGAGATGAAAGATGCAAGCTTTAAAGACTTGCTTTCATTTTATAATTTGGTAACTACAGATAAACAATGTATTGTAAAAGCTCTTGAGGTGAAAATATGTCTCAAAATATTCGGCCTTTTCTTGCTGGAAATTGGAAAATGAATGGAACGAGTGAATCGCTTGGAGAGTTGCGTGCTATTGCTACAGGCGTTAGCTCTGATCTAGGTCATCTATTTGAAGCCCTAATTTGTGTTCCAGCAACGCTTTTATCGCGTGCTTCTAATACGCTGAATGGTGAAAATCTCCTTTTAGGAGGACAAAATTGTCACTTTGATGATCATGGTCCTTATACTGGAGATATTTCAGCTTTTATGCTTAAAGAAGTGGGAGCAAGTCATGTTATTATTGGGCATTCAGAACGTCGTACAGTGTACCAGGAAAATGATGCGATTGTCTGTGCCAAAGTGCAAGCTGCGTGGCGAGCAGGTCTTGTGGCTCTTGTATGTATTGGTGAAACATTGGAGGAGCGTAATAATAATAAAGTACTGGATATTCTCACGCAGCAGCTTGAAGAATCTCTCCCAGATGATGCAACAGCAGAGAATACCATTATCGCTTATGAACCAGTTTGGGCAATAGGCACCGGCAATACAGCGACTCCAGAAGATATTGCAAAAGTACATCATTTCATTCGTGATAGGGTGCGCTCTCGTTTTGGTGATGAAGGCAATAAGATACGTTTGCTTTATGGTGGATCCGTAAAACCATCCAATGCATTTGAGCTTTTAAGCATTGCTCATGTTAATGGTGCTTTGATAGGTGGAGCAAGCTTAAAAGCGATTGATTTTTTAACTATTTGCGATGTTTGTCGTAAACTATAGCAGAGAAATTTGAGTTTCCCCTTGGATTGTGCGTTATTTATGTGTAAATAGCTATTAAAGAGTTATTTGAAGAGCAGGGTTTATGCAAACAGTACTTATAGTTATTCATTTTTTGATTGTGATTACTTTGGTTGGTGTTATATTAATTCAACCTTCAGAAGGTGGTGGGCTAGGTGTGAGTAATAGCTCAGGGTTGATGAAAACTCGTGGATCTCGAAACCCTTTAACACGTTTGACTGCTATTTTAGCCTGTTGTTTTTTTGTTGTGTCTATTGGACTTACCGTGGTGAGTAATATATCAAATTCTAGTTCTGATATCTTAAAGCGTATACCGGTTAATTCAGAACAGAATTCTACCAATAAAGACTCAGGATCAGTCCCATCGTCAGATGGTGAGTCTTCCCCTTCTATTCTTGAACAGCTAGGAGGCACTTCGAATTCTTCGCAGGAACAGAAACAGTCCACAAATCCTGAAGCAGAAAGTCCAGTTCCTCAGGTTCTTGAAAATACAGTTCCCGATAACAGTACAAAATAGTTTTTTAAGAAAACATAGACTTTTTAAAAAAGGTGATTTTTTTCGCCTTTTTTATTTTAGAAGAAAAATTGTTTCTTTTTGCATTTTTTGCTGGAAAAATCATTATAAATTGCTTATCACCATAAGCCCATGGCACGTTATGTTTTTATTACTGGTGGTGTGGTTTCTTCCCTTGGAAAAGGCATCGCAGCGGCGGCGTTAGCAGCGTTATTACAGGCTCGTGGCTATCGCGTACGTCTTCGCAAACTTGATCCTTATTTAAATGTTGATCCAGGTACGATGTCACCTTATCAACATGGTGAAGTATTTGTGACCGATGATGGTGCAGAAACGGATCTTGATCTTGGTCATTATGAGCGTTTTACTGGGCGTTCTGCAAATAGCCAAGATAATATTACAACAGGGCGTATTTATCGCAATATCATTGAACGAGAGCGGCGTGGTGATTATTTGGGGGCAACAGTCCAAGTTATCCCTCATGTTACAGATGAAATTAAGAGATTCATTACGATGGGAAATGAAGAATTTGATTTTGTTTTGTGTGAGATAGGTGGAACGGTTGGTGATATTGAAGCAATGCCTTTTCTAGAAGCGATTCGTCAGCTTCGCAATGAGCTACCGAGACAAAATGTCGTTTATGTCCATCTCACATTAATGCCTTATATTCCTTCAGCAGGTGAATTAAAAACGAAACCAACACAACATTCTGTCAAAGAATTGCAAGCAGTTGGTATTTCTCCTGATATTTTGCTTGTACGTGCAGATCGATCTATTCCAGAAACAGAACGGTGCAAATTATCACTTTTTTGCAATGTTCGCTCCAATGCAGTCATTCAGGCATTAGATATGCCAACAATTTATGATGTTCCTATGGCATACCATAAGGAGGGTTTGGACTCTGAAGTTCTTTGCGCTTTTGGAATCGATTCGGCACCTTCCCCCAAAATGGATCGTTGGGAAGATATTACGCATCGTATTCACCATCCTGAAGGAGAAGTTACGATTGCTGTTGTGGGAAAATATACGGGCTTAAAGGATGCTTATAAATCTCTTATTGAAGCGATTGCGCATGGTGGTTTAGCGAATAGAGTGAAGGTTAGTATTGAGTGGATTGATTCGGAGCTTTTTGAAAAAGAAGATTCTGTTTCAGCTTTACAAAAAGCCCATGGAATTTTGGTTCCAGGTGCTTTTGGGGCACGAGGGGCAGAAGGGAAGATTCGAGCAATTCAATTTGCGCGAGAGCGTAAAGTTCCATTTTTAGGGATTTGTTTTGGGATGCAATTAGCTTGTATAGAAGCTGCGCGCAATATTGCACAGATTGAGAATGCTTCATCAAGTGAGTTTTGCGAAACAGACAATCCAATTGTAGGTTTAATGACAGAATGGCTTAAAGGAGACGTTCTTGAAAAACGTACAAGAAATGGTGATCTCGGCGGTTCAATGCGCCTTGGTGCTTTTGCTGCTGAATTAAAAGAAGAGAGTCATATTGCTCAAATTTATGGGGTGACCAAGATTGTCGAGCGACATCGTCATCGTTATGAGGTCAATATTGATTATAAGGATAAGTTAGAACAGTGTGGTTTGATTTTTTCTGGGATGTCTCCTGATGGTATTTTACCAGAAACGATAGAATATGTAGATCATCCATGGTTTATTGGTGTTCAATATCATCCAGAATTAAAATCCCGTCCTTTTGATCCACATCCGCTTTTTTCTTCTTTTATTGAAGCTGCTGTAGAACAAAGTCGATTAGTTTAATGCATAAATTGGGTTACTTTGCTTTTGAGGGATAAAATGACTAAACCAAATGCCCGTGTGAAAGTTGGAAATATGATTTTTTCAAATGAAATGCCTCTTTCATTAATTGCAGGGCCGTGTCAGATGGAAAGTCGTGATCATGCTTTTGAAATGGCTGGTCGTATTAAAACAATTACCGATCAGCTTGGTATCGGGTTTGTTTATAAATCAAGTTACGATAAAGCCAACAGAACCTCTTTGGGGGCGGCACGTGGTATTGGTCTTGAAAAAGCAATGTCCATTTTTTCTGATTTAAAAAAAGAGTTTAATTGTCCCATATTAACTGATGTGCATACAGAAGAGCAATGTACAATTGTTTCTTCTACAGTTGATATTTTACAAATACCGGCTTTTTTATGTCGTCAAACAGATCTTTTGGTAGCAGCCGCCAAAACAGAATGTGTTATTAACATTAAAAAAGGTCAGTTTTTAGCGCCGTGGGACATGGAGAATGTTTTAAAAAAGGTTGTTTACAGTGGTAATCCGAATGTTATGCTTTGTGAGCGAGGCACGTCATTTGGTTACAACCGACTTATTTCTGATATGCGTTCGTTGCCTATTTTACGTTCATTTGGTGCTCCTGTTATTTTTGATGCAACGCATTCTGTTCAAGAACCTGGGGGGCAGGGGGCTTCATCTGGTGGGCAGCGTCAATTTGTTGAAATTTTAGCGCGTGCAGCTGTCTCTGTTGGGGTAGCTGGTATTTTTTTAGAAACACATCAAGATCCAGATAATGCACCTTCTGATGGACCCAATATGGTTAAAGTTGATGATTTACAAAGATTGCTTGAGACTTTAATGGAATTTGATTATCTGTCAAAAAAGTTGAGTTGAGAAGAGAAAAAATATTTCATTAATAGGGCTTTATAAATGAATCGAGACTTTTATTGGATAAGGAAACACATATGACTATAATTGTCGATATCATTGGGCGTGAAGTTCTTGATAGCCGTGGTAATCCAACGGTAGAAGTTGATGTTCATTTGGAGAATGGAGCTTTTGGTCGCGCTCTGGTTCCTTCGGGAGCTTCAACAGGAGCACACGAGGCTATAGAGCTTCGTGATGGTGGTTTGCGCTATCAAGGGAAAGGTGTTGAAAAAGCGGTTGCTGCAGTTAATGGCGAAATTCTTGAAGAACTTGGTGGGCGGGATGCAACAAATCAAATTGCTATTGATCAAGCAATGATTGCTTTGGATGGAACGCCAAACAAAGCCCGTCTTGGTGCCAATGCACTTCTTGGTGTTTCATTAGCTGTTGCAAAAGCAGCTGCGGATTCATTAAATTTACCTTTGTATCGTTATATTGGTGGTACACAAGCGCATATTCTTCCAACCCCCATGATGAATATTATTAATGGTGGCGTTCATGCTGATAATTTGATTGATTTTCAAGAGTTTATGATTATCCCTATAGGAGCTCCTACTGTAAGAGAAGCTATCCGTTATGGCGCTGAGATTTTCCATGCATTGAAAAAGCGTTTAAAAGATGCGGGTTATAATACCAATGTTGGTGATGAAGGTGGTTTTGCACCTCAATTTAAAAGTGCTGATCAAGCAATTGATTTCATTATGGAATCTATCATGATATGTGGCTATAAACCAGGTGAACAAATTGCCATTGGTTTAGACTGTGCTTCAACCGAATTTTATAAAAATGGTTCGTATTTTTATAAAGGTGAGGGGAAATGCCGTGACATCCAAGAGCAGGTAGATTATTTAGCGCATCTTGTGAAAAATTATCCTATTATTACAATTGAAGATGGAATGGCAGAGGATGATTGGGAAGGTTGGAAGCTACTTACTGACACAATTGGAGAAAAATGTCAGCTTGTTGGCGATGATTTGTTTGTAACGAATTCAGCACGTTTGAGTGATGGTATCAAAATGGGGGTAGGCAATTCTATTCTCATAAAAGTTAATCAAATTGGTACATTGAGTGAAACACTTGATGCTGTAGAAGTAGCACATAAAGCAGGTTATCGTGCCATTATATCACATCGTTCAGGCGAAACAGAGGATTCTTTCATTGCAGATCTTGCGGTTGCAACGAATTGTGGACAAATTAAAACAGGTTCTCTTGCACGTTCGGATAGATTAGCCAAATACAATCAACTTATTCGTATTGAAGAAATGCTAGGAGCCCAAGCGCGTTATGCTGGTGATTTAGTGTATAGTTCTGAGCACAAAATATGAAAGTATAAGATCATTTAGATTATGAAATTGAGATTTCTTATCAAAGGCATATACGCAATAATTTTTAAGTGTTTAAATTTATAGGGATTAAGATGAGAGGTATAATTATTAGTCAAGATCAAGGAACTTATCTCGTTGCTGGTGATGATGGTAAACGTTATCAGTTTGCGACTTGGGATTGGTTGGGAAAGAATCCACCAAGGATTGGTAATGCTGTTGATTTTGTCTGTGAAGGGGGGGTTGTCAGTTCTGTTTTTCCATTGTTGAGATCAAGTACAGAGAACACAAAGATAATGTTCGCACTGCTTTGTTGGGTTGCAGGTATCTTTGGTGTCCATCGCTTTATGGTTGGTAAAGTTAGGACTGGGGCTTTAATGCTGGTTCTATCTTTATCATTGTTTGGATTGATAATTACCGGCATTTGGGCAATTGTTGATTTTATAGTCATTCTTGGAGGAAGATTTACGGATAAAGATGGAAATCAGATTACAGATTTGTGAAAATCTTATAATAAAAAAAGGTAATTTAGCTCGCTTTTTATTTTTATAAATATATTAAGTTGCATCATGCAAAATTATTGTACTATATTTATTTAATATGAGATATTAAAAAACATGTACAGCTAAGTAAAAGTATTGAAAAAGATAATGCTATTTTATATGGGTAAAGCAAAGGTATAAATCAACTAAAGCATGTTTTTTGTTACTGCTTATAGCAGGGGGAAATATTAGATTATTGGGGAGTTCCGAACTATTTTAACTTCATGTTTATCATGGTGAGTACGAATTGTATTTACACCGTGAGGTTAATCCGCATATTATCGAATTAGAAATAATCTCTTTATGAATAACACATGAGGAGCAGCTTTATAGGTGGGCAAGAATGAAAGGTAAGATTATTGGTCAGGATCAAGGAGATTATTTTGTTTCAGGGGCTGACGGTAAGCGTTATCAATTTTCAAGTTTCGATTGGTTAGGAAAAAAAACACCAAAAGTGGGTGATACCGTTGATTTTGTATATGAAGATAATGTTGTTAAATCTGTTCTCCCTCTCGTGAGTAAAACTCAGTCAGAAAAATCAAGATTGGCGATAGCACTTGTTTGTTGGTTTTTTGGATGGTTGGGAATTCATCGCTTTATGGCAGGTAAAGTTGGAACGGGTATTGTAATGCTTCTTATAACGATAACAGGTATAGGGCTGTTAGTTACTATACCGTGGTCATTCATTGATTTTATAGTTATTTTATCCGGATATTTTAGGGATGAAAACGGGGATAAAATTATAAATTGGTAGAAATTTTAGAATAATATAAAATGTAAAGAGTGAGGCACTTTCTTTACTTTTAATGTTGTCAATATATTAATTTAATAATGTAAATTATTTTAATATATGTCTTTAAATGTGAAATATTAAAGAAAATTATGAATATTTAAATAAAACTATTGAAAAAGACTGTACTATTTCATATGAAAAAAGCAAAGGTGCAAATCGAACAGCGTGCTTTGTATTACCACTTGTAATTGCGGGAATTTTAAGTTGTTGGGGAATTTTTAGCTTTTTAAATTGTCATATATCACGGTGAATGCAGACTGTATTCATGCTGTGAGGTTTATTCAACATATTATCATATTAGAAGAAAAGCTTCTTTATGAATAACAATTTTATAGGTGGTGAAGATGAAAGGTAAGATTATTGGTCATGATCAAGGAGATTATTTCATTTCAGGGGCTGATGGTAAGCGCTATCAGTTTGCGAATTGGGATTGGTCAGGAAAAACGCCGCCGAAAGTTGGTGACGTCGTTGATTTTGTGTGTGAAGGGGATACCATTAAATCTATTTTCCCTATCTCAACTGAAGGTCAGTCACAGCAATCAAAAGTGACGTTAGCGGTCGTTTGTTTTTTTCTAGGTGGACTAGGACTTCATCGTTTTATGGTTGGTAAAGTTGGAACGGGCATTGCAATGCTTCTTATAAATATAATAAGTGTAATAAGTATAATAAGTGTAATATTTATGCCGGTAGGGCTTATAGGAATTTTTTTGATAATTACACCTTGGGTATTGATTGATTTTATAGTCATTTTAACAGGAAGTTTTAAGGACAAAGATGGGTGTAAAATCACAACTTAGAGGATATCCAATATTTATAATATAAAAAGTGGGGCATTCAGCTTACTTTGATCGTATTAAGGGGGGGATAAATTGAAATAACAAATTATTTTAGTGTAGATTTGGTAATGAGGTATTAATCAAAATCGTGCATAGTTGGGCTGATTATTAAGAAATTTGTGCTGTAAAGACTGTGCTATTTTATGTGGACAAAGCAGAAACGTCGATCAATCAAAGTACGCTTTGTACTACCTCTTATGACGGTGGGAGTCTTAAGCTATTTCAGTTATCACATTTATCATGGTGAGTATGGATTGTATTCACGCAGTGAAGTTAATCAGCATATTAGCGAATTAGAAAAGGAGCTTCATAAAATAGAAGCTGAGCGGATATTCATGGAAAAGCGTATTTCTCTTTTACGCAATGGGCATATAGAAAAAGATATGTTGGATGAGTATGTCCGAAAGAATTTGAACTTTTCTAAGCCAAATGAATTGACAATCTTAATACCTTGAAATGATACCAAAGGTAAATGAAAAATCGCTTAATTTAAACAACAATCAGCAATGATATTGTTTAAGCCGATTGATAAGGCTTGTAACTTTTGTTCGTAAAGGTTATTCCTAAATAATCATAAAAGGGAGTTTAATATGGCAGAACGACTTAAAAAAAATTCTGCGTCGGCGGCGCGCACTGCATTATCAAGCACCACAAAGAAAGCACCAATAGCAGATTTTACAAAAGAAGAAGAAATTGATGCTTATCGTGAAATGCTTTTAATTCGCCGTTTTGAAGAAAAAGCAGGACAACTTTATGGTATGGGGCTTATTGGGGGATTTTGTCACCTTTATATTGGTCAGGAAGCCGTTGTTATAGGAACATTGAAAGCGGCAAAAGAAGGTGATCAGGTTATTACGTCTTACCGTGATCATGGACATATGTTAGCGGTTGGGATGAGTCCGCGTGGTGTCATGGCAGAATTAACGGGGCGCCAAGGTGGCTTTTCCAAAGGGAAAGGTGGCTCGATGCATATGTTCTCTAAAGAAAAGAACTTTTATGGAGGACATGGTATTGTTGGTGCGCAGGTTCCCATTGGTTCAGGTTTGGCATTTTCGAATCAATATCTTGGTAAAGATAATGTGACATTGGTTTATTTTGGTGATGGTGCTGCAAATCAGGGGCAGGTTTACGAGAGTTTTAATATGGCTTCACTTTGGAAGCTTCCCGTTGTTTATATTATTGAAAACAATCAGTATGCTATGGGAACGTCAGTTTCACGTGCATCTGCAGAAACTGATTTTTCACGACGTGGTCTTTCTTTTGAAATTCCAGGTATTGTTGTTGACGGTATGGATGTTCGATCAGTAAAAGGAGCTGCTGATGAAGCAATTTCTTGGGCACGCTCAGGTAAAGGACCGATCATTCTTGATATGCAGACCTATCGCTATCGTGGTCATTCCATGTCTGATCCAGCAAAATATCGTTCAAAGGAAGAAGTCCAAAAAATAAAAGAGGAGCACGATCCGATTGATCAAGTAAAAAGTCGGATTCTTAAAAAAAATTGGGCGAGCGAAGACGATTTAAAATCTATTGAGAAAGAGGTCCGTGCAATTGTTGCTGATGCGGTAGATTTTGCACAAAGTGATCAAGAGCCAGATGCTTCTGAGCTCTATACTGATATTTTAGTTTGATGCGAGGGAAGCAAGTATGTCTATTGATATTTTGATGCCGACGCTTTCACCAACTATGGAAGAAGGTAAACTGTCTAAATGGCTCAAGAAAGAAGGTGATAAGGTTAGCTCTGGCGATGTTATTGCTGAAATTGAAACGGATAAGGCTACAATGGAAGTAGAGGCCGTTGATGAAGGTACTCTTGGTAAAATTTTTGTGCCTGAAGGTTCAGAAGGCGTAAGGGTTAACACTGTTATTGCAATTTTGTTAGAAGAAGGTGAGCGTGCTGAGGATATTTCGCAACCTACTGATACAGCACAAAAAACTAAGGAATCTGCTCTTTCTCTACCTTTGTCAGTTCCGCAGGCTGCTCCTACTTTTGATACATCTCTTAATTTTGATATTCCAGCGGGAACACAAATGGTTACAATGACAGTTCGTGAAGCGCTTAATCAGGCTTTGGCTGAAGAAATGCGGCGTGATGAAACAGTTTTTCTTATGGGGGAAGAAGTCGCGCAATATCAAGGTGCCTATAAGGTTAGTCAGGGTTTGTTGGAAGAGTTCGGGGAACGCCGAGTTATTGATACCCCAATTACAGAGCACGGCTTTGCTGGGCTGGCTGTTGGGGCTGCTTTTGGTGGGTTACGTCCTATTGTCGAGTTTATGACCTTTAATTTTGCGATGCAGGCGATGGACCAAATTATTAACTCAGCAGCCAAAACACGTTATATGTCTGGTGGACAAATGACCGCTCCTATGGTTTTCCGAGGTCCCAATGGCGCGGCTGCCCGTGTTGGTGCTCAACATTCTCAATGTTATGCTGCATGGTATAGTCATGTACCAGGTCTGAAAGTTGTCATGCCTTATAGTGCTGCAGATGCAAAAGGTTTGCTGAAATCTGCTATTCGTGATGATAATCCTGTTATTTTCCTTGAAAATGAGATTTTGTATGGGCATCAATGTGATGTTCCTCAACTGGATGATTTTCTTTTGCCTATTGGTAAGGCACGTATTCATAAGTCTGGACAAGATGTGACGATTGTTGCATGTGGAATTGGGATGCATTATGCTGTTCAAGCGTTACCAGAAATTGAAAAACTTGGTATTGATGTTGAATTGATTGATTTACGAACCATTCGCCCGATGGATCTTCCAACAATTCTTTCGTCAGTTAAAAAAACAGGTCGTTTGGTAACAATTGAAGAGGGATTTCCTCAGTCATCTGTGGGAACTGAAATAGCAACGCGTGTTATGCAGCAGGCTTTTGACTATCTTGATGCGCCAATTGCTACGATTTCTGGTAAAGATGTTCCGATGCCTTATGCCGCTAATCTTGAGAAATTGGCTTTGCCTAATACTGCTGAAATCATTGAGGCAGTTCAGGCTGTGACATACAGAGCATAACGGAGGAAAGCATAATGCCCATTAAAATTACAATGCCAGCGCTTTCCCCTACGATGGAAGAGGGAAATTTAACAAAATGGAATATTAAGGAGGGAGATAAGGTTTCCTCTGGTGATGTTATTGCTGAAATTGAGACGGATAAAGCGACAATGGAAGTCGAAGCCGTTGATGAAGGTAGGGTTGCTAAAATTGTTGTTCCTGCTGGAACACAAGGCGTTAAAGTAAATGCTTTAATTGTTGTTTTAGCAGAAGAAGGTGAAGATTTAGCTGAAGCTGCAAAAGTTGCAGAAGAAATCTCTTCTTCTACAAGACAAAAACCAGAGGGCATCAAACAGACAGATTCTCTGAAACAGACGGACTCAAAGGGAATAAAAATGTCTCATGAATCATCAACTGGGCAATTAATACAGCAAGATAAAAAGGAAGCTCGTCTTTTTGCCTCTCCCTTAGCGCGGCGATTAGCATCTCAGGCAGGTCTTGATTTATCCCTTATTTCTGGAAGTGGTCCGCATGGGCGCATTATTAAGCGCGATGTAGAAAAAGCTGTGAGCAGCGATATGTCTAAAGTGTCTTATTCATCATCGATAGGGGAGCTAATAGCTACAGGTGCTTCGGACAAACAGATATTGAAACTCTTCAAAGAGGATGAATATAGCTTCGCTCCCCATAATAATATGCGTAAAACAATCGCGACACGTTTGGTGGAATCAAAACAGAGAGTCCCACATTTCTATGTAACGGTAGATTGTGAACTTGATGCGCTATTAGCACTGCGTACACAACTGAATGCTGCTGCTCCAATGGTTAAGGGGCAGGAAGAAACTCAGCCTACTTATAAGCTTTCTGTTAATGATATGGTGATCAAAGCTGTTGCACTTTCTTTGAAAGCGGTTCCTGATGCGAATGTTTCTTGGCTTGAAGGCGGGATGCTTCATCATAAACATTGTGATGTTGGGGTTGCTGTTTCTATTCCCAATGGATTAATTACACCGATTATTCGCCATGCAGAGAAAAAGCCGTTATCACTTATTTCCAAAGAGATGAAGGATTTTGCAAAGCGTGCGCGCGAGGGCAAGTTAAAAATGGAAGAATATCAGGGTGGAACAACAGCTGTATCAAATATGGGGATGTATGGTATAAAAAGTTTTTCGGCTATTCTTAATCCACCGCATGCGACGATTTTTGCGATTGGTGCAGGGGAGCAACGCGCCGTTGTTAAAAATGGTGCATTAGTTGTTGCGACAGTTATGTCAGTTACGCTTTCTGCGGATCATCGTGCTGTCGATGGTGCTTTAGCAGCAGAGCTCGCGCGGACTTTTAAGAAGATGATTGAAAATCCATTAGCAATGTTGGTTTGAACTGTTTAACAGTTCTTCACGTAAATTGTGAGAGAGTGTATTTAAGAGAATAGAAACAAATTTAAAGAGTTTGAAGAGCAGAGGTATTGCTATTTCTGGTTTGGGTAAAGCATTTACGTGAAGCTTAAAGCAAAGACATAAGATAATTCTCTCATATTGTTTTACAGTCTTAAGTTCAAAAAATGCATATCCATTTTATATATATATCCATGGAGGAATTACTGTGGCAAATCTTTATGATGTAATTGTGATTGGATCAGGTCCAGGCGGATATGTAACCGCAATTCGTGCAGCACAATGTGGCTTTAAGACTGCGATTGTTGAACGTGAACATTTGGGAGGGATCTGTTTAAATTGGGGATGTATTCCAACAAAGGCCCTTCTACGTTCAGCGGAAATGAAACATTTTGCTGAACATGCGACAAATTATGGATTAAAAATTAATGGTTCAATTGAGGCAAACATCAAAGATGTTGTGGCACGTTCACGGGGTGTTTCAGCACGTTTAAATGCTGGTGTTGGTTTTTTAATGAAAAAAAACAAAATTGATATTATCTGGGGTGAAGCAAAGCTTACTAAAGAAGCAAAGGGAAGCCTTCCTGCGGAAATTATGGTTTTTTCATCCTCCAAACCGATTATGCAACCGCAAAATCCAGTCCCTAAAGGGACGTTAGGGGAGGGAACTTATCAAGCAAAGCATATCATTATTGCAACGGGCGCACGTCCTCGTGTCCTTCCTGGTATTGAGCCAGATGGAAAACTCATTTGGACTTATTTTGAAGCTATGATACCGCCAGCAATGCCAAAATCGCTTTTGGTTATAGGGTCTGGGGCTATTGGCATTGAATTTGCTTCTTTTTATCATGATATGGGGGCGACAGTAACTGTTGTTGAAATGATGCCCCATATCATGCCTGCTGAAGATATTGAAATTTCAACGTTTGCTCGTAAACAGTTAGAGAAAAGAGGTTTACGCATTCTTCGTCAAGCAAAAGTAACAAAGGTTGAAAAGTCTTCCGATTCTGTGACTGTACATATTGATGTTCAAGGTAAAATAGAGACAATAACTGTTGACCGGTTGATTTCCGCTGTTGGGGTGCAAGGTAATATTGAGAATCTTGGTTTAGAAGCTTTGGGAATAAAAACCGATCGCGGCTGCATTGTAACTGATGAATGGAGTTGGACGGGGGTGGAAGGTATTTATGCTATTGGTGATGTAGCAGGCCCTCCTATGTTGGCCCATAAAGCAGAAGAAGAAGGTGTGATATGTATTGAGCATCTTGCAGGTTTGAAAAGCGCTCATCCACTTGATAAAAGAAAAATTCCAGGGTGTACATATTGTACACCACAGGTTGCCTCTGTAGGGCTTTCAGAAGCGGCAGCAAAAGAAGCAGGTTATGATATACGTATTGGTCGTTATTCTTTTGCTGCGAATGGTAAGGCGATTGCTTTGGGTGAAGATCAGGGGTTAGTAAAAACGATTTTTGATAAAAAAACAGGACAGCTTCTCGGGGCCCATATGGTAGGGGCTGAGGTAACAGAATTGATACAGGGTTTTGTTATTGCTATGAATCTTGAAACAACAGAAGAAGAATTAATGCATACTGTCTTTCCACATCCGACCTTATCGGAAATGATGAAAGAAAGTGTATTAGATGCTTATGGTCAAGTTTTAAACGCTTGATGACTGGATTGTATGAAAAATTTTATATTTTTGATTGTTACTTCGTATTTATAAGGCAAAGGCTTAAATGGTTACGGTTGTTGATAGAGTTGCAAATAGACGATTGCGTCATCCTGAAAAGGCACATCGTCCTGATACAAGCGTTCAAAAAAAGCCAGATTGGATTCGTGTAAAAGCGCCAACATCACCAATTTATAAGGAAACACATAGTATTGTACGTACGCATAAGTTAGTGACTGTATGTGAAGAAGCTGGTTGTCCTAATATTGGCGAATGTTGGAGCCAGAGGCATGCTAGCTTTATGATTTTAGGTGAAATATGTACGCGTGCTTGTGCTTTTTGTAACGTTGCAACAGGTATTCCACTTGCCGTTGATGATAATGAGCCAGAACGTATCGCTGATGCTGTTGCACGGATGGAATTAAAACATGTTGTCATTACATCTGTTGATCGTGATGATCTTGCTGATGGTGGTGCTGAGCATTTTGCAAAAGTTATTTATGCGATTCGTCAAAAAACTCCTAAAACAACAATTGAAGTTCTTACACCTGATTTTCGTCATAAGGATGGCGCTTTAGAAGTTGTTGTTGCTGCTAAGCCTGATGTTTTTAATCATAACTTAGAAACAGTTCCTTCTAAATATTTGAAGGTCCGTCCAGGGGCACGTTATTTTCATTCAATTCGTTTATTACAACGTGTTAAAGAACTTGATCCAACAATTTTTACAAAATCGGGAATTATGGTTGGCCTTGGGGAGGAGCGAAATGAAGTTTTGCAATTGATGGATGATTTGCGCGCTGCTGATGTTGACTTTATGACAATTGGACAATATTTGCAGCCTACACGAAAACATCATCCAGTTGTTCGTTTTGTGCCTCCTGAAGAATTTGAGTCTTTTGCCAAGATTGGTAAAGTAAAAGGATTTTTACATATGGCCTCCAATCCTCTAACGCGTTCATCTCATCATGCTGGAGATGATTTTGCCATTTTGCAAAAAGCGCGTGATGAAAAATTTTCCTTACAGAGATAATTATGCCGATTTTTACAATACATCGGCAGATCACCCATAGTGCCAGTGAAATGTTTGATCTGGTTTCAGATATTGAGCGTTATCCTGAATTTTTACCAATGTGTGAGTCTTTAATAATACGTTCTCGAAAAGAATATGGAAAAAAAATATTGCTTCTTGCGGATATGACCGTTGGCTATAAGATTATTCGTGAAACTTTTACGACTCAAGTATTTCTTCAGCCGGAAAAAAGTCTTATAGAAGTTAAATATATTGATGGTCCATTCAAATATCTTGAAAATCGTTGGGCCTTTCATGATATTGAAAATACCAATGCATGTAATGTAGAGTTTTTTATTGATTATGAATTTAAAAGTAAAACGCTTGGATTAGTGATGGGCTCAATGTTTGATATTGCGTTTCGTAAATTTACCGAGGCTTTTGAGAAGCGTGCGCATCAGATTTATGGCTCTACGGTAACATAGTCTATTCTGTTATTTTTTAACAATACCTATTGCTTAAACAGCGTGAAGGTGAAAACCGGTTTCCATCTTTACTATTTGTTTTTAATTCAGCTTTCAAAAGCATATTGAAGGAATATCATTTTAAATGATGAAGATGATGCACAGCTTCATGCTTTTGTTTCTCTCTTTTTTAATGGATGCACACTCGTTAAACAAAACGCCCAAATAGAACCTGCTTGCGTCATACCCATTTCATAATAGTGCTCATAATAAATAGTATAGATTTTCGTAAAAGTATATAAAATCTACATCTGTACACTTATGAAGAATTCCTCCTGTATCATTTATTTGCCATCTCTCAAGATGTTGTGCCAGCTCTTAGCACTTGAGAGAAGTACAAGTGTCTCTTTCTTTAATCATTTTATTTATACAGTTTTTTCTCTTGTGGCGTGCAAGTGAATAAATTTGATTAATTCAATCTACACAGGACTGAAGTGAGATAACTTTACGCTATTCAGATCTTTCATTTTCAAGTTGTGATACAATAAAATTTTTTCAAGATGTTGACGATTATAGACTCGATGGGGAATAAAGAATTTTGAAATTAGTATGGGGAATTCAGTGAAGCAATTCCAGAATCATTTTAAAAGCATTTTCAACAGTTGCGTGGCGGATAGCATTGCGATTAAGATGAGCAAAGTGCATTTCTTTGTGCAGGGGAGAGTGGTTTTTGTAAGCAACTGCGCAATGCACAAGTCCTACAGGTTTATCAAGACTTGCACCTCCTGGACCAGCAATTCCTGTTACAGAAACTGCAATGTCAGCTTGTGAATGTTTTAATCCACCCTCAGCCATTGCAAGAGCAACTTCTTTTGAAACGGCACCATAGGTTCTTATAAGTTCAGCACAAACGCCAACAAGGCGTGTTTTGGATTCATTTGAATAAACAACAAATCCACAATCGAGAACATCTGACGATCCTGCTATATTTGTGAGGCATGCAGCAATGAGTCCCCCTGTACAAGACTCTACAGTTGTTAACAGCAAACCTTTTTGGCGAAAGGTATTAAGGACTTCATGTGCGTGTTTTTCACAAAGATATGTCATTGGGGAATTTCTCCTGAATAAAGGACGCTCACTGTTGCAAGAGCAGCAATTCCCTCACCACGACCAATAAATCCAAGCCTTTCATTTGTTGTTGCTTTGATAGAGATTCGATCAGGTGTTATTGCAAGTATTGTTATAAGATTTTCTGTCATGGCATGACGATATGGACTAATTTTAGGATTTTCAGCGATAATTGTGATATCAACATTGGCGATACGACCACCTGCTTGTTTTATAATATCAAGAGCATGACGGAGAAAAATTTCTGATGATACATTTTTCCATTGAGGATCAGAGGGAGGAAAATGTGTACCGATATCTCCAGCACCTTGAGTTGCAAGAAGGGCATCTGTTAATGCATGAAGAGCAACATCCGCATCGGAGTGTCCATTTAATTTTTTATGAAAAGGGATTTTTATACCACATAATATAAGAAAATCACCATCCTCAAAAGAGTGAACATCATAACCATTGCCGGTACGAATATCAGGAAATATTTGCATTTTCTTTTGGAGATATAAATGTGCAGTATTAAAATCTTCATGCCATGTAATTTTTATGTTGTTAGGATCTCCAGGAACGGTACGCATAGGAATTCCAAACCATTCGGCAATTGCAGAATCGTCAGTGAATTCTTGTTTGCAAGCTTGTTTTGCTTGTTTATGGGCCGCTAAGATATGTTCAAAGGGAAAACACTGTGGAGTTTGTGCACTATAAAGATGGGTACGGGGAATTGTTTCTAAAACATGCTGATTATTTATACGTTTAAGGGTATCAGAGATGGGCAGAACAGGAAGAACACCTTCTTGAGGCGTGATAGTGTTGTGAATGTTATTAAGAAGCTTGTTTTCGATAAAAGGGCGTGCACCATCATGAATATGCACATATTGGGGGGCAAATTTTTTGAGTGCCTGAAGTCCATATAAGGTAGAGATTTGACGTGTATTGCCTCCTTCAACGATAATAAGGCGCTCTTTAAAATCGTCAATAGCTTGTTCACAGATTTGACGATCTTCTGGATGAATAACAAGAATAATTGTTGTGATAGCTGGATGCTGCAAAAAACAATGCACGGTATGATAAATAATTGGCTTTTGTCCTAGAAGCCGATATTGTTTTGGAATTTTATGGGGAGATCCTGCTCTTTCACCCCGTCCAGCGGCTAATATTATTGCTGCAATAGAAATACTTAATCTCCTTGTATTATAATCTTAGTTTGCTTTTTTGTCATTAATTTTAAAATGATTTTGAAAGGATGGTTGTTGTAGATCAGCAAGGGATATCACGGATAACACCTCAAAAAAAGCATTTAATGCTTTTTGAAGTGCGGTATTTAAACCACAAAAATCAAACAAGGGGCAAGTTGGTTCTGCAGTATCGAAACATTCTGCGAGGGAAAAGTTGTCTTCTGTTACTTTCACAACATCCGCGACTGAAATTTCTGCTGCGGGTTTAGCCAATCTAACTCCACCATTGCGTCCACGCACTGTTTGTATAAAACCTGCTTGAACAAGCAGCTGAAGGATTTTAAATAAAAAAAGCTCTGAAACGGCATATGCTTTAGCAATTTCTGGAACACGACTGAGAGTTCCCTGATTATCTGCACAATACATAAGCATTCGAAGAGCATAATTTGTTTGTTTTGTTAATCGCATCTCATTTCCTTCGTAAAGTATCGTCGAACACAGTCTATTTTAAAGATATTTTGCAAAATGTAGAAGTTTTTTCTCGTTGACTATATTTGCCTATTTTAAATGTAGTATTAGTATTGTCAATTTTTGCTACAAAAGGTTATATGAGAATAATGGGATAAGGGTATGTAAGCTCATGACGAATATAACATCTGTGACGAATCTTCAAGACATAGATAAAAATACTTATAACGATGAGTTGTATCGTTTAAGTAAGGTATATATTTTTTTAGGGATTACAATTATTGTATTGGCTTTACTTACGGCCTCTGTTTCATTTATTATTCTTATTGGATTAACTCCTGTTGTTCCCAGTAGAACAGTAACCCTTATTCTTATAGGAATTAATAGTTTTTGGGTTTTAGGGCTTATTGTCATCGTTTTTTATGAGATGATACCGATCATTCGTGCTTGGCGTTCAAGGCGTGCAGGATCGCGTCTTCATGTGCGCCTTATTTCATTGTTTGCACTTGTTGCGACAATGCCAGCTGTTGCTGTAGCTCTTGTATCGGGTCCAGCACTAAATTTGGGACTTGATCGATGGTTTGATACAACAACGCGGCAAATTGTGGGCTCTTCTATTGATTTAGCAAATGCTTATGCAGATGAAATGCTCCAAAATTTAAAAAATTTATCCTACGCGATGGCATTTGCACTTGATAACAAAAAACTCTTAGAACGTAATCCAGCTGAATATAGGATGCAATTGACGCGTCATGCTCTAGGACGCAATTTGCGTGGTGCATTTTTGTTAAGTTCTAGTGGAGCTATTTTTGTATCGAGTGCTCTTGGTGATGAAGATAAACTGCCAATTCCTCCTTCTCATCTTATTGAACGTGCAACCAGTGCGAGACCTTTTTCTTTTCAACCAGGCGTTCATGATTATTTTGGTATTATTTTAAAATTTACCAATATTCCAAACACATTTTTATATTTGGTGCGTGACGTTGATAAAGGTGTTTTATCTGCTTTGCGTTTGACAGAAGTTAATACAGATCGTTATCGTGATTTAAATGAGAATCGCCTGCTGACACAGATTGCATTTGGTATGCTTTATTTGTGTCTTTTTTTTAGTTTATTCTTATCAGCCATTTGGGCTGCTATTGCTGTTGCTGATCGCTTAGTACGTCCTATTCGTCTTCTCATTAGTGCTGCCGATGATGTTGCTTCTGGAAATATGGAAATTTTCGTGCCAGTACGAGCAAAAGATGGAGATATTGGGCAATTATCCAAAACTTTTAATTACATGGTCAGTGAATTGAAAAGTCGGCGTAATGAATTGATTGCAGTGCGTGATCAAATTGATGAAAGACGGCGTTTTTCTGAAGCTGTGTTATCGGGTGTAACAGCGGGAGTAGCAGGTATAGATGATAATGGTGATATCACCATTATCAATCGGTCTATTGAAGCGATGTTTGATATTCGCTCAGAGCGCGTTGTTGGAAAAAGTCTTTTATCTTTAAGCGCTGAAATTTGGCAGGTTTTTCAGTTTGTGCGTTCATTGGATCGTAAAAACCATCGTGAGCAGGTCACTTTAAACGTTGCAGGAAAAGAGCGTGTCTGTAATGTCCAAGTTACGATGGAGGAGGATGATGGACAAGGGCAATCTTGGGTTCTAACAATTGATGATATTACAGACCTTGTTGCAGCGCAACGTACAGCGGCGTGGGCGGATATTGCGCGGCGTATTGCACACGAAATTAAAAATCCTCTTACACCTATTCAGTTATCCGCTGAACGCATTCGTAAACGTTATAACAAAGCTATTACACAAGATAGAGAGGTCTTTGAGCGGTGTATTGACACAATTATTCGGCAGGTTGGAGATATTGGGCGTATGGTTGATGAGTTTTCCTCTTTTGCACGTATGCCCAAACCCAAAATGCATATTTTAGATATACGAGAATTGTTGCGCGAAGCATGTTTCTTGATAGAGGTGACGCGACATGATATTCATTTTGAGCAAGATTTAGGAACTCTACCACTTATGGGTGCATTTGATAACCGTCTCATTGTACAGGCTTTTTGCAATGTTATCAAAAACGCGAGCGAATCCATAGATTCAGTTATGCGAGAGGAAAATATTCACGGTCATATTCTTATCCGTTCTTATCGTCAGGAAGAATGGGTGGTTGTGGATGTTGTTGATAACGGGAAAGGACTTCCTAAAGAGCAAAGACAAAAGTTATTAGAACCCTATATAACAACGCGGGAAAAAGGAACAGGGCTGGGGTTAGCTATTGTGCGCAAAGTTATTGAAGATCACGGTGGTTTCATGGAGCTTCATGATGCACCGGAGAGTTTTTATGAAGGTCGTGGTGCGATGATCCGTTTGATATTTCCAGCGGATGGGGGTAAGCAGGGTAATATTATACAAGCCATAAATCATAAGATAGGGGAATAGTATGGTATCAGATATCTTGATTGTTGATGATGAAGCAGATATTCGTGAGCTTGTTGCTGGTATTTTAGATGATGAAGGTTATGAAACGCGTGTTGCTTGTAACTCTGATGAAGCATTGGCTCAAATTAGTGAGCGTATTCCAAAGCTCATTTTTTTGGATATTTGGCTACAGGGTAGTCGTCTCGATGGTTTAGCACTGCTTGATGAAATTAAAACACAATATCCGGCTCTTCCGGTCGTTATGATCTCTGGTCATGGTAATATTGAGACGGCTGTTTCCGCTATAAAGCGAGGGGCATATGATTTCATTGAAAAACCTTTTAAAGCTGATAGACTTGTATTGGTTGCAGAGAGAACACTTGAAAATTCAAATTTAAAACGTGAGCTTTTAGAATTGCGAAAGCGTTCGAACGAGACATTAGAGTTGCTCGGAAAATCGACAGTTATAAAAAATTTGCGTCAAATCATAGAAAAAGTAGCACCAACCAATAGTCGCATCATGATAACAGGTCCTTCAGGGGCAGGAAAAGAGACTGTTGCACGAGCTATTCATGCGCTCTCAACGCGTTCGAATGGGCCATTTGTTACAATAAATGCTGCAACGATTACTCCGGAAAGAATGGAAATAGAGCTGTTTGGCAGCGAAATGGAGGGAAGAGAGCGTAAAATTGGTGCCTTAGAGGAAGCTCATGGCGGTATCTTATATCTTGATGAAATTGCTGATATGCCGCGTGAGACTCAAGGGAAGATTCTTCGGGTTTTAACGGGGCAAACATTTGAGAGAATTGGCGGCACAAAACGTGTTAAGGTGGATGTCCGTATCATTTCTTCGACAGCGCAAAATCTTGAAAACCTTATTTCTGATGGGCGCTTTAGGGAGGATCTTTTTCACCGTCTTTCCGTTGTTCCTATTGTTGTTCCGCCCCTTTCAGCGCGTCGTGAAGATATTCCAGAACTTGTACATCATTTTGTAAAAACAATATCACAGCAGGTTGGGATTAAACCGCGTGCAATCAGTGATGATGTGATTGCTATTTTGCAAACGCACGCTTGGCCGGGTAATGTGCGGCAATTACGTAATAATATTGAGCGTCTTCTTATTCTTGTGCGGGATGGTGATGGTCCTATAACAGCGGACTTTCTTCCCAGTGAAGTAAGTGATTCTTTGCCACGTCTTCAAATGGATTCAGATGAAAGTATAATGGATTTGCCGTTACGTGAAGCTCGAGAATTATTTGAAAAGAGATATTTAGTGGCGCAGATTGGGCGTTTGGGTGGAAATATATCACGTACTGCTGAATTTATAGGCATGGAGCGTTCAGCTTTGCACCGTAAACTTAAAGCGCTTGGAGTTTCTTAAAGCGATGCGTATTATTATTTGTGGAGCAGGACAGGTTGGTTATGGGATAGCAGAGCGTCTTGCTGCTGAAAATCACGATGTTACTGTTATTGATATTGAAACGAGATTAATTGAAAAGATTCGCGATACATTGGATGTGAGAGGTTTTGTTGGTCACGGTTCACGGCCTGAAGTTCTTTTGGCTGCAGATGCAGACAAAGCTGATATGTTGATTGCTGTCACTTTGTTTGATGAAGTTAATATGGTAGCTTGCCAAGTAGCACATTCATTATTTAATGTGCCCACAAAAATTGCTCGTATTCGCTCACAATCTTATTTAGAACCACGTTATAAGACGCTTTTTTCCAGAGAGAATATTCCCATTGATGTGGTTATTTCGCCAGAAGTTGAAGTTGGGGAAATGGTTTTGCGCCGTATTGCTTTACCTGGTGCAATAGATGTTCTTTATTTTTGTAATGATGATATTGTGGCACTAGCTTTGGAATGCATGGAAGATTGTCCCGTTATTAATACACCTTTGCGTCAATTAACAGAGCTTTTTCCAGATCTTCATACGACGGTTACTGCTATTAAACGTGGCGCGGAATTATTGGTTGCACATTCAGAAACGCAACTACGCGTTGGTGATATAACCTATCTTGTTGTTTCTCGTGAACAGATGCGTCGTGCTGTTGGGCTTTTTGGTCATAAAGAACAAGATGCCCACCGCATGATTATTGCAGGGGGTGGTCACATTGGCCTTTATGTTGCACAGGCTATTGAAAAGCGTTTTCATAAATTAAAATTGAAGATTATAGAAGCGCATAGAGAAAGAGCCCTCACAATTGCTGATCAGCTTGAAAAAACAACAGTTTTATACGGTAACGTGTTAGATCCAGTGATTCTTCAAGATGCGGGAATTGATCAGTCCGATTTAATGATTACATTGACCAATCAAGATCAGGTTAATCTCTTAAGCGCTATTATTGCTAAAAGATTGGGCTGCAAAGCCAATATGGTATTGATTAATAATGTTGCCTATCAAGAATTTAGTCGTGCTGTTGGTGTGGATGCATATCTTAATCCCCATAGTGTTACAATATCGAGAATTTTGCAACAAATGCGCCGTGGGCGTATTCGTTCTGTTCATTCAGTTTTTAATGGCCGAGCAGAAATTATTGAAGCTGAAGTGATGCAAACATCTTCATTGGTTGGTAAGTCATTATCAGAGCTCAATTTATCAGATGGTTTGAGAATTGGTGCAATTTATCGCAATAAGACAATAATACAGCTTTCGGCAGATACGCGTATTTTGTCTGGTGATAGAATAGTGATTTTTGCTCTTGCTGATAGGGTTCGTGATGTTGAACAACTCTTTCGCGTAAGTTTAGAATATTTTTGATGTATTATCTATGGATATTTGTACTTTTTGGTATAGTGGACAATTAAGATTGGTAGATAGGCTTTGTTTGTCTTCAATGGTTAAAACTGGACAGCGCGTTAAGCTTTTTAGTTATGATAAAAAAATAGATAATCTCCCTGCTGGTGTTGAGCTGTATGAAGCCGAATCAATTTTACCACGCTCAGCAAGTTATCGCCTTGATCCCGATTTTTCTGATGATAAACTAGGGTGTACAATTGTTCAGTTCTCGGATTTTTTTCGTGTTATGCTGATGAAATATCAACAAGGTGTTTGGTTAGATACAGATGTTTACCTTGTTAAACAATTTCATCCAGATGCGGATAAGGTTTGGTTGGCAAGAGAAAATAATACAAGAGTAGGCGTTTCTGCACTTTATTTTCCGCCCAATAACCCTATTATAAAAATATTTGAGGATTATTGGGCAGGTGCAGAAATTATTCCTCATTGGCTTGGGTTTAAGCGTCGTGTTTGGAGACCGTTCTGGTTAAAGAGGAAAAACATGCCGATTTTACCGGGAAATCTTGGCGTTACAATATTTGGCAATGATGGTATTTCACGATTAGCAAAACGATATGGTTTTTTTCATGAAGCAAAGGAAAAGGAAACTTTTTATTATTGGACTGGGCGAAAAACTGAACGTATTTTTGAACCAGCTTTTGGCGTAAAGCCGCTTACAGATTCACGCTTGATAGGTTTTCATATTCACAGAAAGACAAAGACTACGAAAAGACCTCAGGAAGGAAGTTTTTACCATTGGGCGGTATCTCGCATTCCGGATGTTCATCATTTGTTTAGGTAGAGTTATTATTGCTATTTTAACTATTGAGATTTTAATCTATCTTATACAATCTCTTGATTGTAGCTTGCACAAGAGAGTAATGTTAACATATGGACAAAAACATTGAATGTGTAAAGAGCGGTTGTTATATGAACGGAAAGTAAAAATATGAGTGATCCAATGAAAACAGCATTAAGCCTTGTTCCTATGGTTATTGAACAAACAAATCGTGGTGAACGGGCCTATGATATTTTTTCCCGTCTTTTAAAGGAACGGATTATTTTTATTAATGGACCTGTTGAAGATGGTATGGCAATGCTTGTTTGTGCACAATTGCTTTTTTTGGAAGCGGAAAATCCTAAAAAAGAAATTAGTCTTTATATTAATTCTCCAGGTGGTGTCGTAACATCTGGTATGGCTATTTATGATACTATGCAGTTTATTCGCCCTCCTGTTTCTACGCTTTGCATGGGGCAAGCGGCATCTATGGGGTCTTTATTATTAACGGCTGGAGCAAAAGGTCATCGTTTTACATTGCCAAACGCACGTATTATGGTGCATCAACCATCTGGTGGTTTTCAAGGTCAAGCTTCAGATATTGAGCGACATGCGCAAGATATTATAAAGATGAAACGGCGTTTAAATGAAATTTATGTTCAACATACGAGTCAAGATTATGAGGTTATAGAGAGAACTCTCGATCGCGATCATTTTATGACAGCAGAAGAAGCCAAAGCGTTTGGCTTAGTTGATGATGTTATACAATACCGTGCAGAAACTGAAAAAGAAGAAAAAGATTAAGAATTTTTATAGAAAAAACAGCTACTTTAAATCAAGAGTTTTATAAAAAATATCGCAAAATAAGAGAAACACCTAAAAGTATTGAGACATGCATGGTTTTCTATATGTCTTTTAGTTTTCATGATGAAAGGCTTCCTTTGAAAAGGCAAAGTGTTCATATATTGTGGTGAAAGGAAAGAAAAATGAGCAAAATTAGCAATAGCGGGAACGAATCAAAAAATACTCTCTATTGCTCGTTCTGCGGCAAGAGTCAGCATGAGGTGCGTAAGCTCATTGCGGGGCCTACTGTATTTATCTGTGATGAATGTGTAGAGCTTTGCATGGATATTATTCGGGAAGAAAATAAGTCTTCTGGGGTTAAGGTGCGTGATGGTGTTCCTACGCCACAGGAAATTATAACAGTTCTTGATGACTATGTTATTGGTCAGCAGCATGCAAAGCGTGTTCTTTCTGTTGCTGTTCATAATCATTATAAACGGTTGGCGCATCAGTCTAAAAGCAATGATATTGAGTTGGCTAAATCAAATATTCTTCTTGTTGGTCCAACGGGTTGTGGTAAAACTTATCTTGCACAAACATTAGCACGTATTATTGATGTGCCTTTTACGATGGCGGATGCTACCACTTTGACTGAAGCAGGTTATGTGGGGGAAGATGTTGAAAATATTATTCTTAAGCTCCTTCAAGCAGCAGATTATAATGTTGAACGTGCACAGCGTGGTATTGTTTATATCGATGAGGTTGATAAGATTTCTCGTAAAGCAGACAATCCTTCTATTACAAGAGATGTTTCGGGGGAAGGAGTTCAGCAAGCATTATTAAAAATTATGGAAGGAACGATTGCTTCTGTTCCTCCTCAAGGTGGACGTAAGCATCCGCAACAAGAGTTTCTTCAGGTTGACACCACAAACATCTTATTCATTTGTGGGGGAGCTTTTGCAGGTTTAGAACGGATTATTTCAGGGCGTGGTGAAAAAACTTCTATTGGTTTTTCTGCGACTGTTAAGGCTCCGGATGAGCGTTGTGTCGGTGAAATTTTTCGTGATTTAGAGCCTGAAGATCTTATTAAATTTGGTTTAATACCAGAATTTATTGGGCGGCTTCCTATAGTCGCTACCTTAGAGGATTTAGATGTTAACGCCCTCATGCAAATTTTATCCCAACCTAAAAATGCGTTAGTAAAGCAATATCAGCGTCTTTTTGAAATGGAGAATGTTGAGTTAGCATTTCATGAAGATGCTTTACGTGTTATTGCAAAGAAAGCAATTGAACGTAAAACTGGTGCTCGTGGTTTACGTTCTATTATGGAGAAGATCCTTCTTGAGACGATGTTTGAGCTACCGGCTCTTGAAGGCGTTCAAAAAGTGGTTATTTCGAGTGATGTCGTTGATGGTAAAGCGCGTCCTCTTTATATTTACTCAGAACGTGCAGAAGATAAAGAAAATGTATCAGCATGACATTGTGCGATGCACAATATAAAAGGTGGTAGTGAACGGTATTTGATAGGTGTTTCTAATAATATCATTATAATGCTTGATTTATGTATGAGTAATTACCACTTCATGTACAGTGAAGAGCTGAGATTTTCTAAAGGTGGGCTAATTGTTGTAGATAGCTCATAGGCTCCAGAAAGGAGAGTTATGCAATATATTGATGAAAAGACAGATGAAGTAAGAGATGGGGTTTATGCTGTTTTACCTCTTCGTGATATTGTTGTCTTCCCCCATATGATTGTTCCACTTTTTGTGGGCCGCGAAAAATCAATTCGTGCTCTTGAAGAAACGATGGCGGTTGATAAGCAAATACTATTGGTGACACAAAAAAATGCTTCTGATGACGATCCAAAATCAGAGGATATTTATCATATTGGTACATTTGCTAATATTCTTCAACTTTTAAAGCTTCCTGATGGTACTGTAAAGGTTTTGGTTGAAGGAACTGCACGTGCAAAAATTAGTCAATTTTCTTTAAGTGAAGGTTATCATCAGGCTTTTGCAACTGTTACAGAAGAACCTAGAGAGAGTGATGTTGAGATTGAAGCTCTTTCAAGGTCAGTGATTACTTATTTTGAAAACTATGTAAAGCTTAATAAAAAAATCTCTCCTGAAGTTGTGAATGCGATTGGCCAGCTTGATAATCCTTCTAAGCTTGCCGATACGATTGCTTCTCATTTGATGATTAAACTGGCAGAAAAACAGGAAATATTAGAGCTCTTACCTGTGCGGGCCCGTCTTGAACGTGTTTTGTCCTTCATGGAAGGAGAAATTTCTGTTTTGCAGGTTGAAAAACGTATTCGTTCGCATGTTAAACGGCAAATGGAAAAAAACCAACGAGAATATTATCTCAATGAGCAGATGAAGGCTATTCAAAAAGAGTTAGGAGCAGGTGATGATAGCCGAGATGAACTCTCTGAATTAGAAGAACGTATCAAGAATACAAAACTATCCAAGGAAGCACAGGAAAAAGCTGGAGCAGAATTGAGAAAATTACGGAATATGTCTCCTATGTCTGCAGAAGCGACAGTTGTACGTAACTATCTTGATTGGTTATTAGCAATGCCTTGGGGTAAAAAATCTAAGATTAAAAACAATTTAGATTTTGCTGAAAAGGTCATGAATAATGAACATTTTGGTCTTGAAAAAGTTAAGGAGCGAATTATTGAATATTTGGCCGTACAAAGTCGCGCGTCAAAGATAAAAGGTCCCATTATTTGTTTGTTAGGTCCTCCAGGTGTAGGGAAAACATCATTAGCGCGCTCTATTGCAAAGGCAACGGGACGTGAGTATGTTCGTATCTCATTGGGAGGTGTCCGAGATGAAGCAGAAATTCGTGGACATCGCCGAACATATATTGGCTCGATGCCTGGGAAAATTATCCAGTCTATGAAAAAAGCAAAAAAATCTAATCCGCTTTTCTTGCTTGATGAAATTGATAAAATGGGCCAAGATTTTCGTGGTGATCCTTCATCCGCTTTATTAGAAGTTCTTGATCCTGAACAAAATGGTACATTCATTGATCACTATTTGGAAGTTGAATATGATCTTTCTGATGTCATGTTTATCACAACTGCCAATACGCTTAATATTCCAGGTCCGTTAATGGATCGTATGGAAATTATTCGTATCGCTGGTTATACTGAATGTGAGAAAATGGAAATTGTTAAACAGCATCTTTTACCAAAGGCACTAAAAGATCACTGTTTATCTAAAAAAGAACTCAGTATTTCTGATGGCGCACTAAGGTCAATTATTCAGTTTTATACACGTGAGGCAGGCGTTCGTAACCTTGAACGTGAACTCATGAAAATTTCCCGCAAATCCGTTACAAAAATTCTCAAAACACATCAAAAATCTGTAAAAGTTACAGAAAGTAATATTCATGATTTCTTGGGTGTTAAACGTTATCATTACAATCAGATTGAAGGAGAAAATCAAGTTGGTGTTGTAACAGGTCTTGCGTGGACAGAAGTCGGTGGAGAGTTATTGACTATTGAAGGAGTTATGATGCCCGGCAAAGGGAAGATGACTGTAACTGGAAATTTACGTGATATTATGAAAGAGTCCATTTCAGCGGCAGCATCTTATGTACGTTCTCGTGCTGTTGATTTTGGTATTGAACCTCCACTTTTTGAAAAACGCGATATCCATGTTCATGTTCCAGAGGGTGCGACACCAAAAGATGGCCCATCGGCTGGGATTGCAATGGTGACAGCAATTGTTTCGGTCCTTACAGGAGTAGCTGTGCATAAAGATATTGCAATGACTGGTGAAATTACTTTACGTGGACGCGTTTTACCCATTGGTGGATTAAAAGAAAAACTCTTAGCAGCTCTTCGAGGAGGGATAAAAAAAGTACTTATTCCTGAAGAAAATGCAAAAGATTTGGTTGATATTCCTGATGATGTCAAAAATAATATGGAAATTATTCCGGTAAATCATGTGAGTGAAGTTTTGAAACACGCTTTGGTTCGTTTTCCAGACACTATTGAATGGAAAGAACCCTCTACAGGGGCTGTGCCAATCCGGTCAGAGAGCAGTGATAGTGAAGGAATACAGATTGCGCACTGATTCACTTATCTCATTTATAACGGCATTTTTTAGGTGGTAGAAGATGTTGTTGAGGTTATTATTCTGTTTTTTGTTGGAAAAAGTGAAAAATTCCGTGAATAACTGTGATTATTGCTAAAAAAACAATGTTTTGGATAAAAATAAGACTTCTGTTTGCTGTACTTTTCAATAAACTGACCAATAACATGATTAAGTCATGTTCAGGTAATATAGGGAAAGGAAATATTTTATGAATAAAAGTGAATTCGTTAGCTCCGTTGCTGAAAAGGCAGGTGTTTCGAAAGCGCAAGCTGGTGCTGTTGTTGATGCTTTTATGGCTTCTGTAACAGAAGCTTTGGCTTCAGGGGGAGATGTTCGTCTTCCAGGTTTTGGCACTTTTGAAGTTTCTCATCGTGCTGCAACAAAGGGGCGTAATCCTTCAACTGGTGCTGAAATCGATATTCCAGCACGTTCTGTACCCAAATTTTCTGCAGGAAAAAGCCTTAAAGAAGCAGTTAATAAAAAATAATTTAAGCTACATTAAAAAAACCCGATTTATTTATAAGCGGGTTTTTTTAACACATGTGTTATGCTTGTTTTTCACATAAAACTTTGAGATCCTTGCGATATTTTTTATTTTCATGTATTGCTGAAATATATTGTTTTTAGTCTTTTCAATGAAATATTGTACTGTATTAATTGAGCGCGGGTATGGCTTATAAAATGTAATATTAACTTTTATTACGCTGAAGTGTTACGGTATTTATTTCAAAACAAGATCCGTAAATAATATGAAGCGGAAAACTCTGTAAAGTCCATAAAAGTTATTATATATCACCATTTACGCTTAATAAAAGTGCATGTTGGTGCCACCTTGCTATCTATTTTCTCAGTTCCTATAATGTTGCGACTAGCCCCAGATATCTGAGACGAGTGCATAAGGGATAGTTTTATTCTTTTACTCTTATACGCCAACCTTTCTTGTGACGCACCAAGAGGATAATTTTATTGATTTATTATAAGATCCTGAAATAAAAAAATCTTTTGATATTCAGATTTGGTTTTTAATATTGGGATTTTTCTTGGCATTTGAGAGGGGAGAGATAGCTCCAGCTCTATCCTACAAATATTTTTTCCATATCTTTATTTCACTTGTGATATGCAAGCGAGTATTTTTCCTTCATCATACAAGAGTTAAAATGAGAGAACATCACAAATTTTGAGGGAGGAAGTTAAAAAACAGAAAAATTACTCTTATAAAATAATATACATTACGTAATATAAAAACTATTAATAAAGATAGTACAGTATTACTTGTGTATCTCCATTTATTTATTTTGATTATTCATAATATGTTTATATAATTATTTTGTTTTTAGTCATTAAATCATATTAAATTATTGATAGCGGTAAAGTTTTTTTATAGCCAAAAGTTATTTTACAGCATCTACATAATTGAATAAATGATGAAACGTAGGGTAGTATTTATTGATTGGGGGAGACAGTCTTTAAAAGGCTTTAGAATGATTTTTTCACGAGAGTTATAAAGATCTATTCAGTAGGAGAGAGGCGAATCGTGTGTTTTTTATAAACAGGAGCTCTTTGATTCTTTATTTGCTAACCACTGAGTACAATCATTGAGAGCTCTCGCTGTTATGGCTTGTTTTTTTACTAATTTTTTTTCTTTACTTGGTAAGCGTTTTCCTGAATGTTTAATAGAAGCAATAGGCGGAAAGAGTCCGAAATTGATATTCATTGGCTGAAAAGATTGTGTTTCTGCTTTTTCATCTATGATGTGTCCCCCTGTAATATGATTCAAAAGGGCTCCGAATGCTGTAGTTTGTGGGGGTAGGCAAGGGGAAATATGATGATATTCGGCAGCAGCAAAACGTCCAGCAAGAAGCCCTATTGCCGCTGATTCTACATAACCTTCACATCCGGTAATTTGCCCTGCAAAGCGTAGTTGTTTTTTTTGTTTTAAACGAAGGGTTTGATCAAGAATAATTGGCGAGTTGAGGTAGGTATTGCGGTGAAGACCACCAAGACGCGCAAACTCTGCTTTTTCAAGACCGGGAATCATTCTAAAAATGCGAATTTGTTCACCATATTTCAATTTTGTCTGAAAGCCGACCATATTATAAAGCGTTCCAAGTTTATTATCTTGGCGTAATTGAACGACGGCATAGGGTTTAACTGTAGGGTTATGGGCATTAGTTAAGCCCATAGGTTTCATAGGACCATGTCTTAACGTTTCAAGTCCGCGCTCAGCCATAATTTCAATGGGGAGGCATCCATCAAAATAGGGCGTTTTTTCAAAGTCACGAAACTCTGTTTTTTCAGCATTTTTTAACGCTTCAACGAATGTTTCATATTGTTCTTTGTTGAGGGGACAATTAAGATAATCTTTTCCTGTTCCCTCAGGACCAATTTTATCATAGCGAGACTGATACCAACAAATGTTGATATCAATACTGTCGGTATGGATAATAGGTGCAATTGCATCAAAAAAAGAAAGAGCTTTTATACCGGTTATTGCTTGTAATTTTTGAGCAAGTGCAGGCGATGTAAGGGGGCCTGTTGCAATGACAACATGTTTCCAAGCTTTAGGAATTTCTTGAACTTCTTCACGTTTGATTGTTATAAGAGGGTGGTTTTCTAGTGCTGTTGTAACGGTTTTTGAAAATCCATCACGGTCAACGGCAAGAGCACTCCCTGCAGGGACTTTATTGGTATCAGCAGCTTTCATAATTAATGATTTCGCTAATCGCATTTCAGCATGGAGAAGTCCTACGGCATTTGTTAATGAATCATCGCAACGAAACGAATTTGAACAAACCAGTTCTGCCAATTTATCGGTTTTATGGGCATCTGATTTTTTTTCGGGTCGCATTTCATGCAAAACAACAGAAATTCCTGACTGAGCGATTTGCCAGCTTGCTTCACACCCCGCAAGACCGCCACCGATGATATGAATTGGGATATCAAATGTCTTTAACATAATTGACTTTTAGCGTAAGCAGTTATGTATGAAAAGCATAGATTTTGTTTTTTTTAATATATTTGTTTGCTTTTTTTCTGTAATTAATGGTATAGAAACGCCGCTTGTATAAGGTTATTAGCTTGTAAGTTTGAGCGGATGTGGCGAAATTGGTAGACGCACCAGATTTAGGTTCTGGCGGGAGACCGTGGGGGTTCGAGTCCCTCCATCCGCACCAAAGCAATCCCTTAAGTGCTACGGATTTCTACGTGTCTGAAATTCCGCTTCATGGTAAATGTAACACTCGAAGTGTTAGAATGTAATGATTATTAGAGTGGGTTGATCCCTCTCCTTAGAAAAATGAAGGTGTTTAATGCAGGTTACCGAGACGCTTAATGAAGGACTGAAGCGCGAAATTAAGATCGTGGTTCCAGCGAAAGATTTAGAAGAAAAGTTGAATGAACGATTGGATGATACCAAGGGAAAAATCAAGCTTAATGGTTTTCGTCCCGGTAAAGTGCCTAGTGGGCATTTGCGAAAAATGTATGGTAAATCCTTTATGGCGGAGATTCTCAATGAGATACTCAGTGATGCACCCCGTTCTATTTTAGCGGACCGCAATGAACGTGCAGCGATGCAGCCAAAAATTGATATAGATGAAGATGAAAAAATTCTAGATGGCAAAGCTGATTTTACTTTTAGTTTAAAGTATGAAGTTTTACCAAAAATTGACATTAAAGATTTTGAACATATTAAGGTTATCCGTGAAATTGCAATTATTCCTGAACAGGATATTGATGATCAAGTCAATCGCGTCCTTTCTTCTACGCGTAATTATTCTCTAAAAGAGGGGAATTCTGAAGAAGGTGATCGCATTACCATAGATTATCAAGGTAAGCTTGAAGGCGTTCCATTTGAAGGTGGGGCAGATAGTGATGCACAACTGATTCTTGGGGCAAAACAATTTATTCCTGGTTTTGAAGAGCAATTGGTTGGTGTGAAAGCTGGGGATGTAAAAACGGTTTTTGTTAAATTTCCTGATAATTACAGTGCGGCACATTTGGCGGGACGGGAAGCAGAGTTTGACATTACTGTCAAAGCTGTCTTTAAACCAGATGAATTAAAAATTGATGATGAAGCAGCGCAAAAAGTTGGTTTAGAGTCTCTAGATCGCTTACGTGAGGTCGTTCGTGGGCAGATTGAAAGCCAATATGGTTCAGTGACACGTCAAAAAGTTAAGCGTCAAATTCTTGATGCTTTAGATGCTGATTATAATTTTGAGATTCCTGAAGAACTTTTAGAGGTTGAGTTTAACAATATATGGGCTCAGGTTAATGATGATTTGAAAAAGGCTGGGCGCAGTTTTGAAGATGAAGGTATTACAGAAGAAAAGGCACGGGAGGAATATCGTGTCCTTGCGCAGCGTCGTGTTCGTCTTGGTTTGGTGCTTTCTGAAATTGGAATGAAGGTTGGTGTTAAAGTTAGTGAGGATGAGCTAAAAGCAGCAGTTTTTGATCAGGTTCGCCAGTATCCTGGACAAGAGAAAGAGATTATGGATTTTTTCCGTAAGACTCCGGAAGCTGTTGAAAATCTACGTGCTCCGATTTTTGAAGAAAAGGTCATTGATCATTTATTAGCACAGATAAAAGTCACAGATAAAGAAGTGACGGTTGAAGAGTTGATGAAAGAATATGACGAATCAGATATCCCTGAAGAAAAGCCGGCAAAGAAAAAGTCTGCAGTGAAAGAAACGTCTACAGAGAAAAAACCAGCTAAGAAAAAGGCTCCTAAAAAAGCTTAATATTTATGCAAACAGAACAAGCCCGATAGAAACGGGCTTGTGTTGTAAGATTTATGTCCTGGGGTTACACTGAGAGAATGGTTTTAGATAAGCCATGAGTAAATTTTAAAATATTGGTAGTGGATTGGCAATGAGCATCATTGATACGCGTACTCCTGATTCTAAGCGTTTTATTTCTGGAGTTACAGGTGATTGGGAAGTCATCATTGGCATGGAAGTTCATGCGCAAATCATATCAAATTCAAAACTTTTTTCAGGAGCATCAACAAAATTTGGTGCAGAGCCGAACAGTCATGTATCACTTATTGATGCAGCCATGCCAGGTATGTTACCTGTTCTTAATCAAGAATGTGTTCGTCAAGCGGTTCGAACGGGGTTAGGATTAAAGGCGCATATTAATTTAAGATCTGTTTTTGATCGCAAAAACTATTTTTATCCAGATTTACCGCAGGGGTATCAGATTTCTCAATTTCGCTATCCGATTGTGGGAGAGGGAAAGATTATTATATCTGTTGGTCCAGATTCGAATGGCCAATTTGAGGATATTGAAGTGGGAATTGAGAGGTTGCATCTTGAACAAGATGCTGGAAAATCGATGCACGATCAACATCCAACAATGTCTTTTGTAGATCTTAATCGTTCTGGTGTTGCTCTTATGGAAATTGTTTCCAAGCCTGATATGCGCTCATCAGATGAAGCCAAAGCCTATATGACAAAATTGCGTACGATTGTTCGTTATTTGGGCACTTGCGATGGCAATATGGATGAAGGTTCTATGCGTGCAGATGTCAATGTATCTGTTCGTCGTCCTGGTGAAAATTTTGGAACGCGCTGTGAAATTAAAAATGTGAATTCTATTCGCTTTATTGGTCAAGCAATTGAATATGAAGCGCGTCGTCAGATCGCAATTTTAGAAGATGGAGGCGTCATAGATCAAGAGACTCGGCTTTTTGATGCCGCTAAAGGTGAAACGCGCTCTATGCGCTCAAAGGAAGAAGCGCATGACTATCGTTATTTTCCTGATCCTGATCTTTTACCGTTAGAATTTGATCAAGCATTTGTGGATGCTTTGGCAGCAGACTTACCAGAGTTGCCTGACGCTATAAAAGCACGTTTTGTTAAGGAAATGGGATTGACAGTGTATGATGCTTCCATTCTTGTGACAGAAAAGGCTATTGCTGATTATTTTGAAGAGGTAGCGCGTGGGCGTGATGGAAAAATAGTTGCCAATTGGGTGATTAACGACCTTTTAGGGGCTTTAAATAAAGATAATCGTGAGATTGAAGAGTCACCAGTATCGCCAAATCAATTGGGAAGCATTATTGATCTTATAAAAGAAGGAGTTATTTCTGGAAAAATTGCCAAAGATCTTTTTGAGATTATTTGGAATGAGGGGGGAGATGCACGCCAAATTGTAGAAGAACGAAATATGAAGCAGGTAACGGATACAAAGGCTATTGAAAGAGCTGTTGATGAGATCGTTGCCAATAATTCTGATAAAGTTGCGCAAGCAAAGCACAAACCTGCTTTAGCTGGTTGGTTTGTTGGACAGGTAATGAAAGTAACAGGTGGTAAGGCAAATCCCCAAGCTGTTAATGAATTGGTTAAGATGAAACTTGGCATAGATTAAATTTTATGGGGTGGAGAAGAAGCCATACATATGATATCTTCTTGAAATTAAAGGATAGCACGTTAACCTATCAATTGGAATTGTAGTTGAATTTACTAGTAACTTTTTCGATAATTTCAATCGTTAATAATTTTATTCCAACGATTAATTTCATGAACGCACTAAATGAATGGAATAGCAGATGGCTCGTTTTTTTAAGCAAATCTTCACATGGTGGAATGGCAATACCATTGGTACGCGTTTTTTCACATGGCGCAAAGGTAAGCGGATAGGGGAAGATCAATTTGGAAATATATATTATGAAGGAGGACTTCATAAGGATGGTTATCCGCACCGTTGGGTTATCTATAAAGGCTATTCTGAGGCCTCTACTATTCCACCAGGTTGGCATGGCTGGATTCATCATCGCTGTGAGTGTCCACCAACACAAGAGGATTATCATCCTTATGAATGGGAAAAGCCACATGTTGCCAATATGACAGGAACAAATGAGAACTATCGACCAAAGGGGGCTATCACCTCCAATGGAGAGCGTTCTTGTGTGCATGAAGATTATGATGCGTGGTCACCTAAAAAATAACATGTTTTAATGTGCGTGTGTATTTTTGTCTTATTTGACTCTATGTTATGAAAAGAATTATTTTTTAAGGTGCGATTGATTTTGATATGATGAGATTTTTTTTATTGTTAGGGGCGAGGCATTTTTTTTATATTTTTTTTATGGAAATTTTAGTGTTTTTATCCTTAAATAATGGGGTGCGGGCTGAGCGTATTAGCAATGGAATTGCTGTTTTTGCAGGTCTTGACAAAATCACGGGACGGACCACACGTTTTGAAGTTACTCTTGGTAAAATTTATCAGTACGGCGCATTACAGGTAACACCACGTGCGTGTTATACGAGCTCTAAAGATGAACCCACGCGTACAACTGGTTTTGTTGAAGTCAATGAAGTAACATTAGATAAAAAAATACGGCGTATTTTTACAGGATGGATGTTTGCAGATAGTCCTGGTTTGAACGCTGTTGAGCATCCTATTTATGATGTGTGGTTAAAGGATTGCAAGCAGAATGCTCAAGATCTTCCTCTTCAATAATTAGTGTGTTATCTATTTATAATACATTGATTTATAATGGTCCTTTATCATTTTACAACTTAATAGCAAATTCCTATGATTACCTCATTTAATTTTTTTTATATTGAATAATCCAAACTATTCTCTTGCGCGTTACAAGTGGCGGATGTGTCAATAACACTGTCTAAAAAAGGAATAAAAAATTCCGTCATGAACTGTTTAAATTCAAAGATGCATCATTAGAATCAACATATTTTTTAAGTGTTTCATAAGAGACAGTTCTTGAATTATATCTGTTAAAGGTTGAAATGAAAGGCTTGTTTATATTTGTTAAAGAGATGAACTGACGCTTTTGCATGTATGTGGGAAACAGATTATCAAGTAAGTAATTTATCATGAAACACTAATTATTATATCTAGAGAACGCTGTATTGGTATTTTTCTCATAGAGATGTCGTTTTTCGTTCAAAGCGTAGAAGCAATGCAGGCCATATTAATGGAAAAATTGAGATTTAAGATTCTTTAAAGTTTATCAATCGAAGTATAGCTTGGTTAAAAAATGCAATAATCAATATATTTCTAGTAAGAAAATAATGTTTATATATTTTTATTATACACCACCTCATAAGTGAGTTTGTCTATTCGTAAGTTCTTGTATATTGCATGGTAACTTCACATTTAAGTAAGTAGGATACCACTAAGTTTGTAAATCATATTCTTGATATCCATGCTTTTTAAAATCTTTTGTATAAAATACACGTGTTTTCATATAGAGCTATTGAAAATTTAAAAAGGGGTTTCGAAGAGGCGTTGAGAAGATTCTGCATCACTGGGAATGGTATATTTATTTTGTATAAAGTATAACCCATTTTCTAAAAAATACGAGATTTTATACAATGAAAGTTTCTAGTCACCAACATAATGATGTTTCCCGATTGCCAAAACAACCTAAAGAACCCTTATTGAATGTTCCATTTATTATAGTTGTTTTGATAGCATTTTGTTTTTGTCTTTATTGCATTTCTCAGTATTTTTTTTCTCATCATGTTTATGTTGAAAGCCTTGAGCTTTTTTCATTTATACCAGCATTGTTTAAGAGGGATCCTGTAGCATTTTGTTATACCATGGTGAGTTATTCATTTATGCATAGTAGTTTTAAACATATTGCTCTTAATATGGTTTGGCTTTTGGTTTTCGGCTCTCCTTTAGCAAGGCATTTTGGTGTTTTACGTTTTTTAATTTTTTGGGTGTTAACGGCAGTTATTTCTGTTTTGACTTATTTTACATTTCATCAAGAAAGTACCATATCACTTATTGGGGCGTCAGGTGCCGTATCTGGAATGATGGGTGCTATTGCACGTTACGGTTTTCCTAGTGGTAATCTAGCTGTCAATGCGCAGAACGAAAAACTTTTAGGACCTTTATTATCTGTCAAAAAAGCTCTGTGTTCTAAGGGGGTTCTTGTTTATATGAGTGTATGGCTGACGACTGATTTGATCATAGGTATTTCTTCTATTTTGTTTGAAGAAAATGGCATCTCAATAGCATGGGAAGCTCATATTGGCGGGTTTTTTGCGGGTTTTTTGTTGGTTGGTTTTTTTGATGTTTCACAAAAAATTAAAAACTAGAATCTAAGATATTGATGTGCCACATAAAGAGCTATTGTTGCTGCATTTGAAACATTTAATGATTTAATATTTCCAGGCATGTCAAGGCGTGTTAAAGCGCAAACGGTTTCGCGTGTTTTTTTACGTAAACCTTTACCTTCTGCTCCTAAAACAAGAGCAATTTTATTCCCTGTTAATGCTGTTTCTAGAGGTTGGTCACCTTCTGAATCGAGACCAAAGCTTGTAAAACCTGTTTGATGAAGTTCTTGAAGAGCTTCAGCAAGGTTTCGTACGGTAATATAATGAATCATTTCCAGAGCTCCAGATGCCGCTTTCGCAAGAACACCGCTTTCGTGGGGAGAGTGACGGCAAGTTGTAATAAGTGCTTTAGCTTTCAATGCAACTGCAGAGCGCATAATAGCGCCAACATTATGTGGATCGGTAATTTGATCCATGACAATGACCAGATCAGTATTGGTTAGTTCCGACAGTTTGCATGGTTTGAGGGGGAGAGTTTCCAAAACAATACCTTGATGAACAGCCTCACTTCCAACAAGCGAATCAAGATATTTTGGGGTGCATAATGTAACAGAGCAAGGATAATCTGATTCGGATATATTTAATCGTTTTAAGGCATTTTGTGTAACGTAAAGACATTTTAAAATTCTTTTTGGGTTTTCTAAAGCAGCCTGAACAGAATGAATGCCATAAAGATGGATGATCTCTTGCTGTAAAGAAGCAGCTTTCTTCTTTGGGTGTGTAAAAGATCGAGAAGGAGAGCCTTTTGTATCGCGATATCGGCGACGCAAACGAGCATAATGAGAATTTTGTGATGTTTTTTCTTTCATAGCTTCTTTATAACGTGTTAATAAGAAAAATAGAGAGAAAAAATCTATGATTTAAAATTATGAGCAGGAAATTTGTACAGAATTGTATTTATTCTGTTGACAGATACAATAGTAATCGTCATAACCACTTCGCAATCAGATTGAATTGAATGGGTATTCAAGATGGTTGTCGTGATGTCTCATTGCGCGACTTTATCGGTGTAATGGAGGGGTGCCCGAGTGGTTAAAGGGGGCGGACTGTAAATCCGTTGCGTATGCTACGTTGGTTCGAATCCAACCCCCTCCACCATTCATCGAAGGAGAGTTAGTACGTGGGTCATGCGGGTATAGCTCAATGGTAGAGCAGCAGCCTTCCAAGCTGAATATGCGGGTTCGATTCCCGCTACCCGCTCCAAATGATTATTGGTGATTGGGCAAATAGGTATGATGGAGGATATTCCATTTATAGATTTGGTGGGGTTTTCCGTCTAAGAGTTGTGGTGATTAGGCTGTTTTCAGTCTGGTCAGACTTAAGTTTTGCAGAACTGTCCCTAGGTGCTAATAAAATATAGGGAATAAAACAAGAGATTAATAGCAATGGCGAAGAGCAAGTTTGAACGAACAAAACCGCATGTTAATATTGGTACGATTGGTCACGTTGATCATGGGAAGACCTC
>NZ_JBHIOP010000005.1:0-16090 GCF_042195625.1 Bartonella sp. AP9QHHD
ACCCCTTAAAAACTCTTTGAAAAAAAATAAATTGGTACAAAACCTAGTGGCAAATTATACAAAACCCGCTGGCAAGCTACATTTAGAAAAAACAATAAACTACGTGGAATAAAAGAAAAGTGGCTCCCCGGGCCGGATTCGAACCAGCGACCAACCGGTTAACAGCCGGTTGCTCTACCGCTGAGCTACCGGGGAATGGTGCCCAATCATCTCGTTGAAAAGGCTATAGCAAAGCAATACTGATTTGCAAAGGATAAAATTACTTTTTTTAAAAAAATATGATAAATTGTGTAATAAGAGGAAAAAAGGCGAGAGAATATTTCTACACCTTGACGGATGCGTTGCCTTCCCTTATTGAAACCTTTATGTTTGTTGACGAGGCCTCGTGGCGGAATGGTTACGCAGAGGACTGCAAATCCTTGTATCCCGGTTCGATTCCGGGCGAGGCCTCCAGCCGATTTTAAACGAAACGGCTTTTAAGGGAGATGAGGTATAGGAAAATAGATTATTTCCCTCTATTCTTGTGAAGACACTTTTGTATGAGAGATTATACAGTTAAAATCTAATTGTTGACTGTAGTATCCTTTTTTGTAACGCCCATAGTTTAAGAGATCTTTATCCCTTATTGTCGCTGTTTTGTTTGTTTTTTGTAGGTTAGGAGAAAATATTCGTTATGGTTGCAGATTTTGCTGAGCTTCGTCGCAAAATGGTTGACAATCAAATTCGTACAGTCGATGTAACGGATTTATCAGTTCTTGAAGCCTTTTTAACGGTATCTCGTGAAGATTTTGTATCGGAAGATATGAAAGTGTTAAGTTATCTTGATACTGATATTGTTCTATGTCCAGAGCAAGATGGGGTTCCTGCACGCTATTTGATGAAACCTGCGTCTCTAGCGAAATTACTACAGCTTGCCGCTGTAAAATCATCAGATGTTGTTTTAGATATTGGTGCAAATAGTGGTTATTGTGCAGCGTTGCTTGCAAAACTTGCAGGGTCTGTGATTGCGCTGGAAAGTGATAAATCTCTCTTTGAACGTGCTCTTGAAGCTTTAGAACGGAATCAATGTGATAATGTGGTTGTCGTTCATGGTCCATTAGAGAAAGGATATGCCGTTGAGGGACCTTATGACGTGATTTTCATTGAGGGATCTGTTGATTTTATTCCTCAAGGTATCTTTGATCAAATGAAAGACTGTGGACGTCTTGTTGTGGTTGAAGGGCATGGAAATGCTGCTGTTGCACAAATCTATATAAAAGAAGATGGGATCATCTCGGCTCGTCGTGCTTTTAACCTCGCTGTAAAGCCTCTTCCTTGTTTTTTCAAAACACCTGGTTTTGTGTTTTAGTGCTTGTTTGTTTTGTGAATAAAAGATAATTTTGTAATTTATTTGGGGTTTGTTATTGTGTGTATTATGTTTAGAGTAAACAAGAAGTTTCAGGCGTGTTTATTGCTGGTGTTGAGTGTTTTTCTATCAGAGGCTGTTTGTGCTGAAACATTGATGGATGCCTTTTCTAAGGCTTATAAATATAATGCTAAGTTGAATAGTGAACGTGCAGCTGTGCGTATATCCAGTGATGATGTTGTCATTGCGCGATCGGGGCTATTGCCACAGGTTGAGGGGGTTGGGAACTATGGGCGCAATAAGTCTTTTACAGGTCCTTATGTCACTTCTGGATCTATAGGAGTGAGATTAAATCAAAGATTATTTGATGGTTTTATCACGCAAAATATCTTTTCTTCAGCTCAAGTTAAGTTGCAGGCCCAGCGTGAATATCTTCGTAATGTTGAACAAAATACGTTTCTGGAGGCGGTGACCGCTTATGCTAATGTCTATCACGCACGTCGTGTTGCCGATCTTCGGAGAGAAAATTTGGCAGCTCTTGAGGAACAAGTTCGTTCAAATAAAGCAAAATTTGATGTGGGTGAAGGAGGGCATGTTGATCTTGCTCAAGCTCAAGCTGCACGTTCCGTGGCGGTTTCAGAGCTGAGTCTTGCTCGTTCTGATGTAAAAGCAGCAGAGGCAGTGTATCGACAAGTTATTGGTTCTGATCCTGAAAAGTTAAAACGCCCACCTGTAGCCAAAGATTTTCCCGTCAACCTTGATATGGCTTACCAAATGAGCGTTGTGATGCATCCAGCAATCCTTTATGCTAAATATTTAGTCGATGCGAGTGTTTATAATGTAAAGGCGAAAGAAGGGGCATTGCTCCCTAAAGTTGATTTTTCTGCAACTGCATCTTATAATCGAATCTACAGCGGGGTTGGAGAAGATGGCGTTTCTAAATCGATAGGGTTGTCAGTAAGTGTCCCAATCTTTGAAGGAGGGCGTACGTCTGCGCAAATTCGCCAATCAAGGGAACAGCTTGGACAGGCGCAGCTTCAACTCGATTTGGCGCATAGTAATACGCGACAAGCACTTACTTCTGCTTGGTTTCAGTTGGAGGGCGCACGCTCATCTGTTGTTGCTTACCGTGAAAGTGTTCGTGCTGCTGAAATTGCTCTGAAAGGTCGTGTTCAAGAAAATCGCGTAGGGCAAGCAACGACGCTGGATGTTTTAAATTCTCGTACTCTATTGATTAATGCTCAGATTGCGCTTGCAATGGCAGAGCGTAATGCTGTTGTGGCGAGCTATAGTGTTCAATCTTCTATTGGTAAATTGACTGCAAGTTATTTAGGTTTAAAAACAATTAAATATATCCGATAATACATAAAAGTATCTCTTTGAATCTTATTAAATTATTTTAGTTTTTAAAAGATTAGTAAATCAACAGTTGAATATGTTGAAAGATATTGCGGCGAGATATTATTTTTACTAAGTGTAGAAAACTGTGTGTAGCGCCCTCTTTATGACAAGCATATTTGAAAATATCGTAGGAGGCATGTTGATCTTATAATTCTTTTGCATACACTGAAAATATGATTCTATTTGTTGTTGCGTCTTTGAGAGGTTGTAAAGTATGGTACAGAGTTCAAGCGTGTTACGTGAGCCAAGTATGGATGAAATTTTAACATCTATTCGTGAAATAATCGAAGAAAATGCGGTTCAATCTGATCACTTTTTAAATGAAGATGTTGCAGTGAATGCTTCAGAAGTTGCATCCGAGGGTATTTATGATACAACCTTATCGGTTGATGATGCTATGAAAGCTTTAGCTGATCGTATTGGTCTTTCTTCTGAAAATCAAGGGGGGAAGATAACGCAAGAAAAAGAGGATATAGAGGCAGAAAATAATACAGTTGGTATGGATATGCAAAAGATGAAGCTTTCTTCTGAAGAACGGAATTCTGTTTATAAAGCAAAAGAATATGAAGATGAGATAAGGAAATCACAGTCAGACGCAGGAAGGGATGGTCATGTGGAATTGTCTGCATATTGTATTTCTTCTGCAGAAAAGATTGCAAAGGATGTGTTGCGTCCGGCTATAGCAGAATGGTTACAGTCTAAATTGCCTATTTTGCTGGAAGATATTTTGCGTGAAGAGATTGTGAAGGCGATTAAAAAATCGTCTTAATTATTTTTATGTTTTTCATTTTATGGGGATTTTGTTTGCGATTTTGCGAGCTCTCTAGTGAATGGCTGAGATTCACGAGATTCTGATCAGGTTTTGATCATATATTGTGTTTTTCAGCGGCGTTATGGATGGATAGAATGTTAGAAAAAAACTATGATGCTGCCTCTATAGAGCAACGGGTTGCAAAGAGATGGGAGACTCGTGGGGCTTTTAAAGCGGGAGCTGGTTCTAAAAGCGGTGCAGAACCTTTTTGCGTTATGCTTCCTCCTCCTAATGTTACGGGCTCACTTCATATGGGGCATGCGCTCAATACGACAATTCAAGATATAATAGTTAGATTTCAGCGGATGCGTGGCAGAAATGTGTTGTGGCAGCCTGGTATGGATCATGCTGGAATTGCTACGCAAATGGTAGTGGAGCGTCAACTTGCAGAACGCCAAGAGCCAACGCGTCAAGAAATGGGGAGAGAAAAGTTTATTGAGCGTATTTGGGAATGGCGTTATGAAACTGGAGGCGTTATTGCAAACCAGTTGCGTCGCCTTGGGGTTTCATGTGATTGGTCGCGTGAGCGGTTTACAATGGATGAGGGGTTGTCGCAGGCGGTTCGTGAAGTCTTTGTCACGCTTTATAAGCAAGGGTTGATATATAGGGATAAGCGCCTCGTCAATTGGGATCCTAAATTGTTGACAGCTATTTCAGATCTTGAAGTTGAGCAAAAAGAAGTTCAAGGACATTTGTGGCACTTTAGATATCCACTTGAAGGTAAAATTTTTGATCCAAATGATGCGACAACTTATATAACAGTGGCGACAACACGACCAGAAACAATGCTTGGTGATACAGGAATTGCTGTTAATCCTGAAGATGAGCGTTATAAACATCTTATCGGTAAAAATGCTCTTTTGCCGCTTGTTGGTCGTAAGTTATTAATTGTTGGTGATAGCCATGCTGATCCTGAGGCTGGAAGTGGTGCTGTAAAAATCACACCAGCTCATGACTTTAATGACTTTGAAGTAGGACAGCGTAATCATTTACGCTTGATCAATATTTTTACCCAGCAAGCCGAGATTTTTCTTCGTGAAAATGAAGCATTTTTCGATGGTTTGATTTTATCAGATGAATTAAAAATGTTAGTAGAAAATCTCGATAAATCTGATCGTTTTGTTGCTCGCCAGAAGATTGTTTCTTTGATGGAAGAACAGGGATATTTAGCTTCTGTTGATGATCATACCCATATGGTTCCTCATGGAGATCGCAGTGGTGTCCCTATTGAGCCTTTTTTGACAGATCAATGGTATGTTCATGCTGCTGAATTAGCAAAGCCAGCGATAGAGGCTGTTCAACAAGGCAAAACGCAGTTCGTTCCAGATAACTGGAAAAAGACGTACTTCAATTGGATGGAAAATATTCAACCTTGGTGCATTTCTCGCCAATTATGGTGGGGACATCAGATTCCTGCTTGGTATGGTCCTGATGGAACGGTTTTTGTTGAAAAAAGTGAAAAAGAGGCTTTAGATTCAGCTTTTGCTCATTATGGTGAGGTTGTTGAATTAATCCGTGATCCGGATGTTTTAGATACTTGGTTTTCATCAGCTCTTTGGCCTTTTTCAACATTAGGATGGCCAAATAAAACGACTGAATTATCTACTTTTTACCCAACATCTTTATCTGTGACAGGATTTGATATTATTTTTTTCTGGGTTGCTCGTATGATGATGATGGGACTTCACTTTATGGGTGACGTTCCTTTCCCAACGGTTTATGTGCATGCTCTTGTACGGGATCAAAAGGGTGCAAAGATGTCAAAATCAAAGGGAAATATTATTGATCCCTTAGAGCTTATTGATCAATATAGTGCTGATGCACTTCGATTTACTTTAGCTATTATGGCAGCACAAGGTCGTGATGTAAAACTTGATGTTTCCCGTATTGCTGGTTATCGTAATTTTGCTACGAAATTGTGGAATGCTACCCGATTTGCACAGATGAATGGTGTGAAGCATGATCCAGCTTTTAAACCAGAACAAGCAAAACTGGCGCTTAATCGTTGGATTTTAACAGAGTTATCTAAAACGATTTCAGCAGTTACGACTGGTATTGAACACTATAAATTTAATGAGTCAGCTGCCACTCTTTACCGTTTCATTTGGAATACATTATGTGATTGGTATTTGGAGCTTCTCAAACCTATTTTTCAGGGGGAAAATGAAGATGCTAAAAATGAGGCTCAAGCTTGTACTGCTTGGGTTTTAGATGAAGTTTATAAACTTCTTCATCCTTTTATGCCTTATATGACGGAAGAGTTGTGGTATCTTACAGAAACGCAAGCCATCAAGCGTGAGGATATGCTCGCATTGACAAAATGGCCAGAGGAAACATTGATAGATGAAGAAGCTGCTGATGATATTAATTGGCTTATTGATGTCGTCACAGGGATTCGGTCTGTACGTTTTGAAATGAATATTCCAGTGGCGACACAAGCACCTCTTGTTGTTGTTGAAGGAGGGGAAGTAACGCGAGAGCGTGTGAAGCGTTATGATGCACTTCTAAAAAAATTAGCGCGTATTGAAGTTATTGATTTCTCTGATAAAGTTCCGGAAATATCAGCACAAATGATTTTGGGAGAGGCTGTTTTTTGTTTACCATTAGGACAGTTGATTGATTTGGAGGCTGAACGTGTTCGTTTGAGGAAGGATGTCAGTAAAATTGAACAAGATATTGAAAAAATATCGCTTAAATTAAACAATCCCAAATTTATAGCAAATGCAAAAGCAGAAATTGTTGAGCGTGAGCGGAACAGGGTTGTAGAACTGCGTGCAGCGCAGAAAAAAATATTTGTTGCTTTAGAGCGGTTAGATTGATTTCAACTTTTTATTTTTTTGATAGATAATTGCATACCAGTAGGGCTAGTATAGATCTTCTTTAAAAGGAAACTTTTTCTTTTGTTAGTTTTTCATGAACGATCATAAAATCTCTACTGAAATCCATTGTTTTATGTTTATCATTAAAGAGACATCTTTTAAGGCATCCAAGCCTATTCCACGACGTAGATCATGAATGGTATAACGGTAAATCTATTGAGCTTCCCTTCTTTATGCTTGTGAAGTAACAAGCGCTGGGGGCACCATTTTGTCCAATATCCGGACAACCCTTAGCTCAAACCGTTCGTAAGAGGCATTTTTAGTTCTTTCTTACACAGAGTTTTTATCCACATAGCTCTCTCTACTTGTAATGTGCAAGCGGATGGTTTTGATTGATTTAACATGGAACAAGTTTGGAATGAGAGAATCTTACGATATTCGAGGTCCTCATTCAACATGCAAAATGGTAAAGTATCATTAAAATCAATATCTTGTTTTATTTCTGTAAAATATCATCATTTAGAGTAGCAATATAAGGCATGTAAAATTACATATGTGGTATTTTTTGTATGTAGTGGTGAGTATTCTGAGGTAAAACTTGTGTGTAAAGTATGAAGTAACCCCATGTGAAATGATGTTAGGTGCAATCCGTTAAACAAAAAGCTGTATTGTTTATAGATTGACGGAGGCAAAAAACTGCATCTTTAAGGTGGTAAGGCAGTCGTGAAGTTATAAGTTAACTATCATCATTATATTTATCCATCTTTCGTATTGTTTTTTATACTCAAACGTTTACCATTCATCATGTATTCTCTTCGTTCTCAAGTTGCTGTTTAATGCACGTTATTCTATTGAACGATTTTTGCTCATACGTATAAAATTTTAAGATCGATAAATCCTATTGGATGGTTTTTATCTATTTGTTTTTTCTTTTAAAATTTTTACTTTAAAATTGCGTATGCTTCTTACTAAGAAAAAGAGTTTAAATATCTACAAAGAAATTTGTAACAGATATAATCATTAAAATTGAGGTAGGGGGAATGGTTAATAGGTTTCAGATATGGAAAAAAGTCACGATTGTTGTGATTTTAGAGGGATTCTTTTCGACTGTTTATGTAATAGATGTCAATAGCTTGCAAGAAGCGAATGATGGTTCGTTTTATTTTTTAAAACGTGGCATGTCTGTTTATAAAAATGGGCATATAACTCAGGCTATTGCAGCATTACGTTGTGCTGCTAAGAGAGGCTATATTGGTGCGAATTGGAAACTTGGCTCTATCTATGCAAACGGTGATGGTGTCCCTAAAAATGATTATAAGGCATATAATTTTTTTGCATATATTGTTGAAAAAGGTGCTGATCTTGGTTCAGAGGATGAAAGTTATGTTTCTGATGCATTGATTAAACTTGCCGGATATATAAAAAAGGTATTCCTCAATCACCTGTGAAACCTGATCCTTCTTATGCTTCTCATCTTTATATGCAGGCTGCGGTAAACTATGGAAATCCTAAAGCTCAGTATCATTTAGGAAAAATATTTTTAAAGGGAGAGGGAAGGGAGAAAAATCTTATACAAGCAGCACGATGGTTTCAACTTTCAGCAAAAAAAGAAAATCCTTCTGCCCAAGCAATGCTTGGAAATATACTGCTTAAAGAAGGAAAAATTGTCCGTGGGGCAGCAATGTTAACTGCTGCCTATAAAAAGCTAACGTAAAAGACGAAAATTGGATTCACCCTTTGCAAGAAGAGGCTTTTGCTCTTTGTAATGAATCTGAGAGACGTACAGCAATTTCACTGGTTGTTGAGATTTTAAAGAATAACAGTTTTTAAACATCTGATTGTAATATTTTTACATTCTCTCATCTTATATTAAACTCTGTTTTCTTGTATACAAGTTCATAGTAAAGATAGCTTTTTTTGATAATCTAACGGCTAATGACTTAGGATTTTAGACAAAAATTCTTGCGTTCTCGGTTTTCTTGCTTGCGGATCAGAAAAGAACTCTTTAGATGAGCAGTCTTCAAGAATTGTTCCTTGATCTATGAAAATAACACGCTCCGATACTTTTTGTGCAAATCCCATTTCATGGGTTACACAAATCATCGTCATACCTTCTTCTGCTAAGCTAATCATGACATCGAGTACTTCACCTACCATTTCAGGATCTAGAGCAGATGTTGGTTCATCAAAAAGCATGACAAGTGGATCCATAGTTAAGGCACGTGCAATAGCAACACGTTGTTGTTGCCCTCCAGAAAGTTGACCAGGATATTTATCTTTGTGTTCAATGAGTCCAACGCGTTCAAGATATAACAATCCACGTTCAAGTGCTTCTTTTTTGCTTCGTTTTAGGACTTTGATTTGTGCAATTGTCAAATTTTCTGTGACAGATAAATGGGGGAAAAGCTCGAAGTGTTGAAACACCATTCCTACCTGACTTCGCAATTTAGGCAGATTCGTTTTTTTTGAATGAACTGGTATTCCATTAATCCAAATTTCACCTTTTTGAAAAGGGACGAGAGCGTTAATAGTTTTAATGAGTGTTGACTTTCCTGAGCCTGATGGACCACAAACGACAACGACTTCTCCTTTATTAATGTTGGTTGTACAGTTTTTAAGGACTTTAATTTCGCCATACCAATTAGAAACATTTTTTATTTCGATCATATGAGTAGACATTTTTTTTCCTGTTAGCGAATAATGGATACTTTTTTTTGTAAATACAAAACTATTTGTGACAGTGTAAAACAGATAACAAAATAGAAAATAGCTGCTAAGATATAAGCTTCTTGCTTTACACCAAAATTATTAGCAGCAATATCAAAACCATTCAAAAGGCTATGACCACTGATGGCATAAACAAGGGTTGTATCCTGAAAAAGGATAATAACTTGTGTTAAAAAGACTGGAAGCATATCTCTAAAGGCTTGAGGAAGAATGACAATGTACATACTTTGCCAATATGTCATTCCAAGAGCTTGTCCTGCATATTTTTGTCCTTGCGGAACTGAATTGATTCCAGCACGCATAATCTCAGCAAAATAAGCCGTTTCAAATGCGGTAAAGGTAATGAGTGCTGATTTATTTGCACCAATGGATATACCAGTTAAAAAAGGCAGAAGCACGAAAAACCATAAGATAACCATCACAAGTGGTATTGAACGCATAGCTGTTATGTAACTGATTGCAAACCAAGAAAGAAGTTTTATGGAAGAAAGGCGCATCATTGCTAAAAGTGTGCCGAAAACAAACCCCAATACCGTTGCAAAAAGAGTTAGAAAAACGCTAAAGAGTAAACCTGATAAAATGTAAGAACGAAATACATCAAAGGTAAAAAAGGAAAAATCAAAGTCGGAAAAATTGAAAGGAAAATAAAGTCCAAACTGAGAGCTTATGAAATTCACCATATTCAATTTCCCTTTGTTTGAAAATTAGGAATTTTGAGTATTTGTTCAATGACTGTCATCACAATGAATACGAATAAGGCTATTAGAATATAAAGGATCGTAACAAGCAAATAATTTTCGTAAACATGGCTTACTTCTTCAATTGTTTGGTATTGAAATTGCATGAGCTCATTTATTGAAACGGCGAATGCTATAGATGAATTTTTCACAATCCCCATTGCTTCTGAAGTAAGAGGTGGCATAATTGCACGTATAGCACGTGGTAGTATAATATAGCGATAACTTTGATAAGTTGTAAATCCCATTGCCATAGCAGCATAGCGTTGTCCAGAAGGAATCGCTTCAATGCCTGAACGAACCTGTTCAGCAATGCGTGCAGATGTAAAGAATCCCAATGCGCATGTTATTAAGAGAATGGGGGAAAATTTCATCGCTGGTGGATAAATCTTCGGAACAACAAAATACCACAAAAACACTTGTACAAGGAGGGGAATATTACGCATAATCTCTACCCAAATAGTACCGATAGTGCGAAATATATAATTGATTATGGATGTTTTGGGTAAAGTGCGCATTGTTCCTATAATAACACCACACAATACAGCTAATATAAGTGAAGTGATAGACAATATAATTGTATTTTTTAAGCCATCGAGAAGTGTATCTAAATAGGTATGACTTACGCCGGGAGTTCCCAAGCATCCTGTTACCAATGTTTGAGTAAGGTCATCTCTACAAAGGAAAGAAAAGTCCATTAATTGATATTCCCTCAAATTAGTCATTCACAAATAGGACAATAAACCACGCGCATCTACATAGTCCAGATTTATTAAAAAGTGAATTAAAATATAAACCACACTCAATTTCAAAAGAGTGTGGTTCTTCTTTATTAAACTCTATAAATCTTTTTCTGCGTAGCTTTCTCGAGGCTTATTATTTGGGTGATCCCAAGCATATCTTGTTTGTTTTGATAAGGGAAGGTTCATAACAGTGTTAGCAGGTGGGATCGGTTTCATAAACCACTTATTATAAAGCTTTTCCAGTGATTCATCTTTAATCTGACGTACGATACTATCGTTGATTGTTTGTTCAAATTTTTTGTCATTTAATCTGAGCATACAGGCAATAGGTTCGACTGAAAGTACAGTATCAAGAATGACATAATCAGATGGATTCTTTGATTTAGCAATATGTCCAGCAAGAATTGAAGCGTCCATGACAAAAGCATCTGCCTTACCAGATTCTAATAATAAAAAACTATCTCCGTGATCTTTCCCCTTTAAAACTTTAAACTGAATGTTTTTTGCACGTTTATTTTTACGAATAAGTTGAACAGATGTTGTACCGGTGGTCGTTGCAACTGTTTTTCCATTTAAATCCTCAAGAGATTTAATGTTAGAGTTTTTCTTTACAGCAATCCGAACCTCTTCAATGTATGTCGTATAAGCAAATGCTGCTTCTTTACTGCGGGCAATATCATGTGTTGTTGAGCCGCACTCAAAATCATAGGTTTTATTTTTTAAGAGAGGAATTCTATTTTGAGAAGTGATGGGAAGATAATGAACTTTAATTGGTTTACCAATTTTTTTTGAGATATCATCAATGATCCGTTCTGCCATTTCTGTATGAAAACCTACATATTTATTATTACCAAGGGCGTAGGCTAAACCAGATGATTCACGGACACCTAAAGTAATTTCCCCTGTTCGTTTTATTTTTTCAAGAGTATCATGTTCAGCATGCGCGAAACTTGAGAATCCAATGGCCGTTGCTGCAATAAGCATTAATAATGATTTCTTCATTTATGTCCTCCATTCATTTATTTTTATTTTATTTGCTTAAGATATACTGTTTATATGCTGTAGCATAGTTATTATTTTTGAGTGGAATTTTTTTGTTGTCTCATGAAATGAGGATTTTACTTTCTTAATTGATATTAAGGTGAATCCAAACAGGAACGTGGTCGGATGGTTTTTGATATCCCCTTACTTCTGTTTGGCTATGAGCGCAAATTAATTGATCAACAGCTTCTGGTGATAATAATAAATGATCAATGCGAATCCCATTATTCTTAGGCCAAGCACCTGCCTGAAAATCCCAAAAACTGAAGGAGGGAGTATCGGTGACATTCCGGATAGCATCATAAAAACCTAAATGAAGAATACGTTGGAATGCTTTTCTTGTTTCTCCAAGAAATAAGGCATCTTGATACCATTCTTGAGGTTTTTTTGCATCTAATGGAGTGGGGATGACATTATAATCACCTGCTAGAATAAGAGGTTCTTCATACGCAAGCAATGATTTTGCATGTGTATATAATCTTTCCATCCATTCTATCTTATAGGAATATTTTTCACTCTCAATAGGATTCCCATTTGGCAAATAGAGAGATGCAACACGAACAACACCTTTGTTTGTTGAATAAACAGCTTCAATGTAACGTGTTTGTTTATCATTATCATTGCCTGGTAATCGACGGATCACTTCATCTGGTGTTTTTTTAGAGAGAATCGCAACGCCATTAAAACTTTTTTGTCCGTGTGTTTCTATATGGTAACCTAAATTTTCAATTGTATCGCGTGGAAAATTTTCATCAATACTTTTAATTTCCTGTAAACAGACTATGTCCGGTTGGCTTTGCTGCAGCCATTGACATAATGTTTCATGTCGCGCTTTTATTCCAGCAATATTCCACGTTGCTATTTTCATGGTGCTCATCATTAGATATCAAATATGCAATTCAATTTACTGCTATGTTTTACTACAGTCATATCGCTACTTTTTTATTTATAGGGGATATTACTTATGGTAAATTGATTTATCAAGAGTAGCGGTAAAAGCAAATTTAAAGCTTTAAAATTTAATTTATTTTCATTTTTAAAAACTTTCTGCTGTTTAGTTCTTGACGAATGTACGTGTTCTCGCTATTAGAGATGGACATAACCGATGTGAATGTAATCAGGTGTTTTGGATATGAACCGGATTATTCACAGGTGTTAAGAAGATTAAAAGCAAATGCTAGTGCAAAAGGCTATTGCCTTCTCTGCTTATGGTCGGGTAAACTGTTTTTTGCAGGTGTGCCCGATTTTGTGTGTAGACTTAGATATCTGCTCCGATTTTGTTGGGGTGGATAGAGATGAAAATAGAAAAGCCCGATTGGGTGAGACGAATGTAGATCGAAAAGAGGAAGGTTGCATGCCTACCGTAAACCAGTTGATTCGCAAGCCGCGTGTAGCGCCAGTTAAACGTAATAAGGTTCCTGCTCTGCAGTCGAATCCGCAGAAGCGTGGTGTTTGTACGCGTGTTTATACGACAACACCGAAGAAACCTAATTCTGCTCTTCGTAAAGTTGCTAAAATTCGCTTGACGAATGGATTCGAGGTGATTGGTTATATTCCTGGAGAGGGACATAATCTTCAAGAGCACTCTGTTGTAATGATTCGTGGTGGTCGTGTGAAAGATTTGCCAGGAGTTCGTTATCACATTATTCGTGGTTTGCTTGATACGCAGGGTGTCAAGAATCGTAAACAGCGTCGTTCAAAGTATGGCGCAAAGCGTCCAAAATAATATTGAGAGACAAAGCCAATGTCCCGTCGTCATAGAGCAGAAAAGCGTGAGATTAATCCAGATCCAAAATTTGGTGATTTGGTTATTATGAAATTTATGAATGCCATTATGTTTGATGGTAAAAAATCAGTTGCAGAGCGTATTGTTTATGGTGCGCTCGATTCTGTAGAAAAAAGAGTAAAAACAGATCCTGTGGCTCTATTTCATCGAGCTTTAGAGAATGTTGCTCCTCACATTGAGGTTCGTTCACGCCGTGTTGGTGGCGCTACTTATCAAGTTCCGATTGATGTTCGTCCTGATCGTCGTCAGGCTCTTGCTATTCGTTGGTTGATTGCGGCGGCACGTGGTCGAAATGAAACGACGATGATTGAGCGTTTATCTGGTGAATTGATGGATGCGGCTAATAATCGTGGTTCTGCCGTGAAAAAGCGTGAAGATGTTCATCGTATGGCTGAAGCTAATCGTGCTTTTTCTCACTATCGCTGGTAGAAGTTTTAAACTAAGGCAAATATAATGGCTCGCGAATATAAAATTGAAGATTATCGTAATTTTGGTATTATGGCGCATATTGATGCCGGTAAGACTACGATGACTGAACGTATTCTGTTCTATACCGGTAAGAATCATAAAATTGGCGAGACCCATGATGGTGCTTCTACAATGGATTGGATGGAGCAGGAGCAGGAGCGCGGTATTACGATTACATCTGCTGCGACAACGACGTTTTGGGAAGGGCAGGACGGTCGGAAGCGTCGCTTTAATATTATTGATACGCCAGGGCACGTTGATTTTACGATTGAAGTTGAGCGCTCTTTGCGTGTTCTTGATGGTGCAATAGCCTTGTTGGATGCAAATGCTGGTGTGGAGCCTCAGACGGAAACTGTTTGGCGGCAAGCTGAGAAGTATCGCGTGCCTCGTATGGTTTTTGTTAATAAAATGGACAAAATAGGAGCTGATTTTTATCGTAGTGTGGAGATGGTTGGTTCTCGGTTAGGTGCTAAAGCGCTTGTTTTGCAGTTGCCGATTGGTGCTGAAAATGACTTTGAAGGTGTTGTTGATCTTGTAGAAATGAAGGCTTTAAAGTGGGATGGTTCTATTGGTGCCTCGGCAGTGATAAGTGAAATTCCCTCTGATTTAAAGGAGAAAGCTGAAGAATATCGCGAGAAATTGATTGAGATGGCTGTGGAGGTTGATGAAGCTGCGACAGAGGCTTATTTGGAAGGTGTTATGCCAACCAACGAGCAGCTTGTTTCTCTCATTCGTAGGGGGACAGTAGAAGTTCAGTTTCATCCGGTTCTTTGTGGTACGGCTTTTAAAAACAAGGGGGTGCAGCCACTTTTGGATGCTGTTGTTTCCTATCTTCCTTCTCCAATTGATATTCCGGCGATTAAGGGTATTGATGTAAAGACTGAGGCTGAGACGACACGCGAATCTTCTGATGATGCTCCGTTATCTATGCTTGCTTTTAAAATTATGAATGATCCTTTTGTTGGTTCATTGACGTTCTGTCGTATTTACTCAGGTAAAGTTCAGAAAGGTATTTCTCTTGAGAATACTGTGAAAAAGAAAAAAGAGCGTTTGGGGCGTATGCTTCAAATGCATTCAAATTCTCGTGAGGATATTGAAGAAGCATTTGCTGGTGATATTGTTGCTCTTGCAGGACTTAAGGAGACGACAACAGGGGATACTCTTTGTGATCCTTTGAAACCTGTTATTTTGGAGAGGATGGAATTTCCAGAGCCTGTTATTGAGATTGCAATTGAACCGAAGACAAAAGCAGATCAAGAAAAAATGGGTATTGCTCTTAACCGTCTAGCAGCCGAAGATCCTTCATTTCGTGTTAAATCGGATGAGGAATCTGGTCAGACTATTATAGCTGGAATGGGTGAGCTTCATCTTGATATTATTGTTGATCGTATGCGGCGTGAGTTTAAGGTTGAAGCAAATGTTGGGCAGCCTCAAGTTGCTTATCGTGAGTCAATTACTAAAATGGCGGAAATTGATTATACGCATAAGAAACAATCGGGTGGTGCAGGTCAATTTGCTCGTGTGAAAATTGTTTTTGAGCCTCATGATGGTGATGACTTTATTTTTGAGTCAAAGATTGTTGGTGGTGCTGTTCCTAAAGAATATATTCCCGGTGTCCAAAAAGGGATTGAGAGTGTTATGGGGTCAGGTCCTCTTGCGGGCTTTCCTATGCTTGGTGTAAAAGCGACTCTCATTGATGGTGGCTATCACGATGTTGATTCTTCGGTTTTGGCTTTTGAGATTGCTGCTCGTGCGGCTTTTCGTGATGGGGCAAAGAAGGCTGGTGCACAGCTTCTTGAACCGATCATGAAGGTGGAAGTTGTTACTCCAGATGATTATGTTGGTGATGTTATTGGTGATCTCAATTCTCGTCGGGGGCAGATTTCAGGAACTGAAGCGCGCGGCATTGCAACGGTTGTGAATGCAATGGTTCCTTTGGCAAATATGTTTGGTTATGTGAATACTCTTCGCTCTATGAGTCAGGGGCGTGCGCAGTATACAATGCAGTTTGATCATTACGAGCCTGTGCCTTCAGCTGTTGCTTTGGAGATTCAAAAGAAATACGCGTAATTTCAGGTTGGTAATTAATTTTTAACTTAGTCCTTGGCTTGGACGGAAAATGGAGAGCTCAAATGGCGAAGAGCAAGTTTGAACGAACAAAACCGCATGTTAATATTGGTACGATTGGTCACGTTGATCATGGGAAGACCTC
>NZ_JBHIOP010000006.1:0-1750 GCF_042195625.1 Bartonella sp. AP9QHHD
TACCCACATTATACATACTACAGAGGGCGTTTTTAAAAGCGCCCCCCTCTTTCCTCTTATTAAATTATCGGATGGAGTAAACTTATGAATAATCCTATCGCTATTACAAATAACACGGTTAACGGAGAAGACGTTCAAACAGTCAATGCTCGTGACTTGCACGCATTCTTAGAAGCAAAACGAGACTTTTCCAATTGGATTAAGGACCGTATTAGCAGATACAATTTTATAGAAGGACAAGACTTTGTAAAAACACAAGATTTGCGGTCACCAAATTTGGCGAGCGCAAAATCTAGATCTGTTATTGCAATTAATTATCATCTCACCTTGGAAATGGCAAAAGAACTTTCCATGGTAGAGCGTAATGAAAAAGGAAAACAAGCCCGTCAATATTTTATTGAATGCGAGCGGCGTGCAAAGCAAGTTGTTACACCACAAATCGATTACTCAAGTCCACAAGTAATGTTAGGTGTATTAACTCATCTAAAAAATGAAAATGAGCGTAAAGACATCATCATTGAAGATTTAAAACCAAAAGCAATGGCTCTTGAAAGCTTNGCTCGAAATGCAACCAAAACAATTCATTCTCTTCCTACAGAAAAAAGGATGGGTGTATCGACGCACTTTCGGGGATCGCTTATTGCCTTATCAGGATAAAATCCAAAAAGGACTAATGGATTGTCCCACCATTACACTTCAAACCGCAAGTGGAATAGAAAAAGTCATTCCTTGCGCAAAAATCACAGCAAAAGGCATGGGGGTGCTGTCTCAAGAAATTAAACGACAAAGCATGCATTAAAAGGAGTAAAACCATGGAAAAGAAATACGAACTTACTGATGAAACAATCGAAGTTGGGGGCAAAACTCTCCACCGCATTCGTGCATTGAGAGACTTTGGTAATGTTAAAGCAGGTGATTTAGGAGGCTATATCGAGAAAGAAGACAATCTAAGTCATGATGGCAATTGCTGGGTTTCTGGTAACGCCAAAGTTTATGGAAAAGCTAAAGTTTGTGGTTTTGCCGAGATTTTTGGTAATACCGTAATAGCCATATAAGCCGTTTTTAACCACACAACCAACTTTTAAACACCAGCGTGATTCACGCCACGGGTGAATTGCGCGCAATGTAGGAAATCAAGATGAGTGAACAAAACACTAACCTAATAGAAATTGAAGAAACACATCATGTAGCCGTCGAACAAACTGTCATGGAACGTATTTTAAATAAAGCCTTAGACAGTGACGTCGATATGGATCGCTTAGAGCGTCTTCTTGATTTAAGAGAACAAGAGATAAAACGACAAGAGCGCCAAAATTTTGTCCGTGATCTTTCGGCTGTGCAAATGGCATATAAAAATATCGAACAAAACGCCATTAATAACCATACAAACAGCAAATACGCTACACTTGATCAGTACATTGATGCTGTAAAGAAAGGGCTTGCAACATACAAATTTGCTTTGTTTTATCGTATTAAAAATCAAACAGAAAAAAACGTTACCATAGAAATAACTCTGTCTCATCCTTCAGACAATCAAATCTCAACAGAAGGAACATTTCCAATTGACAGTACAGGCTCTAAAAATAGCATACAATCACTTGGTTCCACACTTACCTACGCACGAAGATACCTATTAGGCATGCTTCTTAATTTAGCAAGTAAAGAAGACGATACAGATGGAAACCCGCCTATTAAAAAGGCTTTTCCACAACAGATCAATGAAATCAGAAGACTTGTCGTACAAACCCAA
>NZ_JBHIOP010000007.1:0-3597 GCF_042195625.1 Bartonella sp. AP9QHHD
CCTAAAAAGCGTAATGCTGAAGCTCCTAAAAAGCGTAATGCTGAAGCCCCTAAAAAGCACAATGATGTAGCCTCTAAAAAGCGTAATGCTGAAGCCTCTAAAAAGCGCATGATGGAGTAGAAGGGGAAACCAAATCTGCTATCAGCGATGGGACTATCATCCTTACTGATACAACTGGACAGAGGGCGATGGGGCAAGATGCTGGACAAATCATTGGCTCTCTCAACCGCAACACCGCAGCAGCACACCAAGCAGTAGGACAGCTAGATGTCGCACCGCTTGAGGATATATTGCGTAATCGTTTAGGTATGAGAAATAAATGGGTAGATGAATGGTTTGATATATGGGATGGGGTTCGTAAAATGGCATTTTATGTTGACCATCCAGTGGGTGAGGTTGCGCATGATGAAAATGGCAATGTCCTCTATTTAACCGATGAAAATGGAGAGTATATAAAAGGCAGTGATGGAAAATATATCACTCTGTATCACTTTTTAAAGCCAGAGGAAGAAAAGCATTTACAAAAAGGCCCTAATGGTGCTGTTTATATGTTCTACAATGGCATTTTTAATTCACCAGATGAAGCAGCCGGTAATGCTGTCCAATTGGCTGTTAATAAAAATGGTCCCCTTTATTTTACATACTTTCCCCAAGCTGATGATGTGCTGGTAGAATTAGGGGTAGCATATTATCAAAAGTTTTGGGAGGGTAGCACTTGGGGATTGAGTAATTCGACCAAGAAGTTCCAAGATTTTATCTATCGTTATGGCAATGACAATGCTATTGTTAGTGGGCATAGCCGGGGTACCTTAACAATACGCAATGGAGCAAATGACTTGCAAGAACATGGTATCCACAGTGTAGCCAAGAAAACAGACTTCTATCTTGTTGGAGCGGCTGCTCACATGCAATCGATGGCCAATACAGTAGATTATCTAAGCGATGGCGAAAAAAATTATATCTACATACAAGGTCATATGTTAGACCCCATTAGTACAGTGATTGGTTACAATTGGCCTACGGCTTAAGGGGTACGTTCCAAACCATATGATTCATTACATCCGTTAATTCTACCCCTCAGAGAGATGGGGGGAGCGATCATCGGCTATAATCCTAGTACCCATAATTGTTATGCTGATGCAAGTGCTAAGTGTAAAAATGATTACGGTTCATTTGATTTTATAAAATTTTATTCCACGAGAACAGGGAACAAAAAATGAAAATACGATTTAACTTATTGAGCCTGCTCATTCTATTAAGTATTACTGGATGTGATATGGACAAATCTCCTCCAGGGGAAGTATATGGGTGGATCAAGCCAGGAGCAGACTTTACCGAGGTAGGAAAAGCCTTATTAGAATGTGGCATGCCACATCTTAATTATCTTGAGGCTGAAAATCAAAAGCTCAGCAATAATGATAATGCAACAATTTATGCTTGTATGATTCAAGCAGGATTCCGTGACAGATATGGCGGTCCATCTTGGTGTGTGAATCATTGGAGGGAAAACCTTCCCATTTGTCGACCAGGCGCGGTCATTCCGAAACGAAGTGTTGAAAAGCGCTTAAACAGCCCTTTTTGTAAAAGAAGTCCAGTACAACCTGAATGCAAACCTTAAGTTTTGTTTGTGATGACCGACAATCCCCACACTCACGTTTTTACATGCCTGTGCGGGATTGTTTCCTCAAGCAACCATTTCAATATTGTTCACCGTTGTTTAAACAGCGGTGACAGAAAATATCAACAAGCTTATGAGCTGTTTATTGTAAATAAATCCATTGAAAGAGGGGAAGAATGAAGAAAGTCTTGCAATTATTGAGCGGCATAGCTCTGTTAAGTATAGCTGGATGTGAGTATAAAGCTGAGGTTCCCTTATCAGCTTGGGAATTATGGGATAAGCCTGGTGCAAATACAATTGATATAGGGAAAGCGCTGTTAGAATGTGGCATGCCAACACCTTATAATCGTGATGAATACAACAGAAAGTTAGACGGAAATGCGAACGCATTAATTGAAGCTTGCATGGTTCAAGCAGGTTTTAGATATAAATCCGGATATTTGAGTTCGTGTGAGTTTTTTGATGCTCGTTTTCCGATTTGTCATTCAGGTGCTGTCATTCCTCAAAGAAGTGTTAAGAAACGCCTGAACAGCCCCCATTGTAAAAGAAATAGAAACAAGCCTGAATGTCTACCGTAGTTTTTTGATGATGGTATGATTAAGAGTAATCTTTAGTTTTTTTATCTTTTGCATAAGTGTGTGGGCCAATTGTATCGGCACTCAACATGTTTCAAATTGATATGGACAGAGGAATATAAAACATCGACAAGCTTATAAGCAATCTTATCATAAAAAATCATTGAAGGAGAGAAAAAATGAAAGCAACTTTAAAGTTATTGAGTGGATTGGCTTTGCTTATTATAGCTGGATGTTTTCCAGGTCCTTACCAGGCTGTGGATGTATTAGAGAAGCTAGGAGAAGATAAGATTGAGATTAAAAAAGCACTATTAGAATGTGGAATGCTGAATCCTCATGATGATTATATGATGGATTATAGAGAGTTAAGTATAAATGCGAATACATCTATTTATGCATGTCTAACCCAAGCAGGTTTTCATAGTAAATTAGGAGGGAAGTGGAGAGATCGGTGTAGAAATTATAATGCCGAAGATCTTCCGATTTGTGTGCCAGGTGCTGTCATTCCAAAACGAAGTGTCAAGAAGCGTTTAAATAGCGCTTATTGCCAAAAATATAAAAATAAACCAGAATGCCAACCTTAAGCACTGCTAGTGATGATCAACAATCTGCCATCCTTGCCTTCACTTGGAATGGCGCGATTGTTTCCTCAATCTGTCATCTCAATATTGTTCACCGTTGTTTTAAGCAGCGGTGACAGAAAATATAAACAAGCTTATGAGCTGTTTTATAGTAATAAATCCATTGAAAGAGGGGAAAAATGAAGAAAATCTTAAAACTGTTGAGTTGTATAGCTCTGTTAAGTATCACTGGATGTGTTAATTCAATTCCCTCACTTTCTCCAGCATTATGGAGAAATAAAATACTTTTAGAATGTGGAGTACCGGACCTTAATAAGGTTGTGGCGCTAGATTTGAATCAATTTGCCAGTATTGAAATGTGTATGGCGCAATCAGGTTTTCGNCGGACAATCTTCCCATATGTCGTCCTGGTGCTGTCATGCCTCAGCGAAGTGTTGAGAGACGCTTAAATAGCCCTTATTGTAAAAAACATTCAGAACAACTTGAATGCAAACCTTAAGTCTTGCTTCAGTAGAGAAAGCCTTGAATTTACACCAAATAAAGCACCAGGTTGATGAGTTTGAGAAAGCCTTGTCCGTTCTTACGTGACAAGGCTTTCTTTTTATGCCGCGTCATTATAACGTTGCTGTTTTGCTTGCTCAATGACATTGATAAGATCTGATTGTAACCAACGCGATAAAAAACCAAATTTTAAAGGTTTTGGCAAAGAGCCATTGGTTACATGACGGCGGAAAGTTGAGATACTCATATGAAGCAATTTTGCACTTTCACGGTCTGTTAAAAGAATATCATTTTCTGTCATATTAAAATCCTTTCACTATAA
>NZ_JBHIOP010000008.1:0-5468 GCF_042195625.1 Bartonella sp. AP9QHHD
CAGACCTTCTGTTATAGGCGTTGAATAATATAAAAAATTAGCAAAGGGGCTCCTGATAAACCAAGGTAAACGCGGCGGCTTATCTTTTTCTGTAAACCTACAACACACTGATTTATAATGATAATTCACTGTTTTGTATGTTGAATGAGAGTCTCGAATAACGTAAGATTCTCTCATTTCAAGTCTGTTTATATTGAATCAAACAAACCCATTTGCTTGCACGGCATAAGCGGGGCTGGCGTGTGGGTAAAACTGTATAAGAAAGGAATGAAAATGGTTCTTATGAATCGTCTTAACGCAAGGGCTGTCGCAACATTGGGAGCTGGCAAATATAATGATGGTGCCGGCTTGATCCTCCATAAGCGTAAAGATGGTGGTGCTCAATGGCTTTATCGTTATACCATTCACGGTCGGCGCCGTGAAATGGGCTTGGGCGCCTTAAGACATGTCTCTTTAAAAAAAGCCCGTGAATTGGCAAACCAATGGCGTGCTGTTTTACATGAGGGTCGTGACCCCATTAAAGAACGCGATAAACAAAAGCGTGAGGCAATGCGTAATCTTCATTATTTAAAAAACATTGCTTTAGATGCTTTTGAAAGCCGTAAAGCTGAATTAAAAAGAGATGGTAAAGCTTGTGATTGGTTTTTACCATTACGCCTTCATATTCTCCCTAAATTGGGCTGTCTGCCCGTTTCAGAGATTACACAAACAGAGATACGCAATACCCTTGCTCCTATCTGGCATACAAAAGCTGCAACAGCAGAGAAAGCACTAAATCGTCTTAATCTTTGTCTCAAACATGCGGCTGCATTAGGGTTAGATGTTGATTTACAAGCAACAGAAAAAGCACGCGCGCTCTTAGGTAAACAACGTCATAAAACCACTAATAGACCTGCAATGGATTGGAAAGATGTTCCCGCCTTTTATCAGTTACTCTGTAAAACACAAAACATAACACAACTGGCTTTGCGCTTGCTTATCCTGACAGGCGTTCGTACCAACCCTTTGCGTCATATTCGTGAAGATCAGATTGAAGATGATGTATGGACTATTCCTGCTGAGAATATGAAAGGTTTGCGTGACGCTACAACAGAATTTCGCGTACCTCTATCATCTGAAGCGCTAAAAGTGATTAAACAAGCCCGTTGTATTTCCAAAAGTAATTTCATTCTGTCTTTTTCCGGTCGTGCTCCCCTTGCTGAGAATTGTATGGCAAAATATATGAGAGACAATAAACTTGAAGCCTGCCCGCATGGTTTTCGCTCTAGTTTACGCAATTGGCTTGCTGAAACAACCGATGCTCCCTATGAGGTCGCTGAAACTATTCTAAGTCATACAGTTGGCGGCAAAGTAGAGCGTGCCTATCGTCGTACTGATTATTTAGAACAGCGCCGTGTCTATATGGATAAATGGGCGGCTTATGTCACGGGTCAATCTTAAGATATGGGGTGAATAACCCCATGATCTGTGGATAACTTTCTCTCTCTTCTCTCTCATTCTCTCTCAATAAGACTCATAAATTATCACATAAGAAATTATATGATAAAATATTGTTTTCTATGAATAAAACATCTTTCTAAATGAACCAAAATGTGGTTAATAAATAGTTATGATTTGTTACCATTTTTTGATAGAAAGGATTTTAGTATGACAGAAAATGATATTCTTTTGACAGACCGTGAAAGTGCAAAATTGCTTCATATGAGTGTCCCGCCGTCATGCTACCAATGGCTCTCTCCCAAAACCTTTAAAATTTGGTTTTTTGTCCCGTTGGTTACAATCGGATCTTATCAATGTCATCGAGCAAGCAAAACAGCAACGTCAAAGTGACGCGGCATAAAAAAAACCTTGTCACGTAAGGACGGACAAGGCTTTCTCAAACTCATCACCCTAGAGATAGCACAATCCGTCCTGTGACGCAACGTTATAGGATTTACAATGATGTGTTCTTTTAAGAATGCGCAAGGTATCACACGTGCCTTGCGCGGGGTTTGGCATGGGCGTTATGGAACAGCCCGTTGCCCTGCTCATGATGATAGGCTGCCTAGTTTATCTATTTCTAATGGAAATGATGGGCGTCTTTTACTCTATTGTTATGCTGGCTGCTCTTTTAGAGAGATCATACAAGCGCTTATTAGAATTGGATTGCTTGGAAAACAAGCTTATGATCAGACGCTCTCTTTCTCAAAACAGTTTTGTGCTGATCTCAAACAAGCAAAAAGGAAAGCAGAAAGAGCAATTTGGCAACAAAGCCAACCAATCAAAAATACTTTAGCAGAAACCTATTTACGTATGCGGGATATTACATGTGATTTGCCTACAGATTTACGCTTTTACGACAAATGTCTACACCCCTCTGGGGGTACATTGCCCGCGTTGATTGCTCTTGTTAAGGGGGCTGGTTCCTTTGCCATTCATAGAACCTTTTTAAAAGACAATGGCTGCAAAACAGATCAAAAACCAGCAAAAGCCATGTTGGGATCTGTAACGGGTGGTGGGGTGCATTTAAGCCAAGCCAATCCAAAACATCTGGTCATTTGTGAAGGCATTGAAACCGGTCTGGCTCTTTTGTCTGGGTTGTTATCAGAGCCCGTTGATTTATGGGCGTCCCTTTCAACCCTATGAAAATGCAAAATAGATATAAAATATCTATTCTAATAGTACCTATTGAAGAAACAGTAAAAATACATTACATTAGAACTACTTTGTAACACATTAAGTGGTCGTAAAATGGCTGAGACAACATTTACCTTTCGCGTCGATGATGTATTAAAAAATGAATTTTCCAAAGCAGCAAAGGCGTGTGATAGATCTGGTGCACAATTATTGCGCGATTATATGCGCGATATCGTAAAAGAACAAAAAGAAAAAAGTGCATACGATTTATGGTTTCGGGAACAAGTTCAATTAGGGATAAACTCTGCTAATGCAGGTGATATAATATCTTCTGAAGAAATCGAAGCAGAAGCAAAGGAATGGCGCCTAAAAACACAAAGTAAACTCGATAGATCAACTTTATGAAGCTAATTTGGACACAAGTAGCACACGTTGACCGCAAAAAGATCCGTGAATACATATCACAAGATAATCCTTCTGCTGCCTTAAAGTTTGATCAACTTTTATCTGAAAAAGTAGAAAAACTTGTTAAATTTCCTACTCTTGGTCGTTTAGGACGAATTGTAAATACACGTGAACTTATTGTACATCCAAATTATATCATGATTTATGATATTTCAAATGGCGTTGTGCGTATTTTACGTGTGCTTCATACAAAGCAAAAATTTCCTTAATCAACTGTATTTTTATTTATTTGCTAATTGAAGAAAATTATTTTCTACAATACTGCGCTCCGTATCAGTAAGTAATGATAGATTACTATTTTTATAATATTGCGAATATGATTGCATAATTACTTTGCACACCGCTTAGTTTCTACTCGTAAAAATAATGATGATACTCTTGGTAAATGACGCTTTATTGTCAATGATGTGACAGTCGAAAAGCTTGGGGAATTGTTAAAAGAAACCCCCCGTGGTCTCTTAATGGAGCGTGATGAATTGGCTGGTTTTTTAGCCAATCTGGAAAAAAAGGAATATCAAACAGACCGTACTTTTTATCTAACGGCTTTTAATGAAGATGATCAATTTACTTATGACCGTATAGAGCGTGGAACCATTTTTATCCCTTATGTCACTTTATCCATGATTGGAGGCATTCAACCTTCACGCATTATTCCGCTCATTCAAGCCATACACCGTGGAATAAACGATGACGGTTTATTGCAACGCTTTCAAATGATTGTCTGGCCCGATGACAATAAAGAGTGGCAATTGGTTGATAAACCGCCCAATCAAGAGGTCTGGCAAAAGTATGAAGGGGTATTTCGCTCTTTTCGTGATAAACGCTTAGGTTCTCCCGAACAACCACTGATTATGCGTTTTTCTCCTAAAGCACAAGTGAAGTTTTATGAATGGTTCGAGCATCTTCATAAAGAGGCAAAAGGAGGTACTCACTCAGAAAGCTTACAATCGCATCTTTTAAAAATGCCAAAGACCATAGCAAGCCTTGCGTTAATTTTTGAACTTCTTGATAGTGGTGGTTTAGAAATTGGTCTCTATGCCATTACAACAGCCTTGCGTTGGGAAAAATATCTGTTAAGTCATGTCAAAAGACTTTATGCGGCGGGGGATACATTAACAGCAGAGCGTGCAAAATTAATTGTTGAACGCTGTGATTGTTTACCCGATGTTTTTATAGCAAGGGATGTTTATAAACGTGATTGGAAATATTTAACAGACAATCAAACCGTTAAGCAAGCTTTAGAGCTTTTATGTCGTTGTAACTATATTCGTGAAATCTCTGGAGAGAATAACTCCCAAGGCGGTCGACCTACCATACGTTATGAATGGCACCCTTTAGTGAAAAGTCATAAGACATCACACTGAGGCAATTTGGAAATCTTATAAAACATTAAACAATATAACAGTGAACCTTTAAAGCACTTCCCATCATTAGTTTTTGGGGGGGTATGGGGGTTTTGGGGGGTCTTTTTACCCCCCCTTATATATATTTTTTAGTCAAAAATAAAAGTTATTATATTTCAATAAGTTAATCTTTCAAATAAACAACCTATATTAAACATAACACATAAATACAATTTTTAATATATATCTAAGAGGGTTTTGTAGGTGTTTTGGGGGGGTTAAAAACAGACAAAACCTATCAAAATACTCATTCTGATATTTTAAAGAACGTAGTACATTTATCTTGATGAATACGTGAAATGAATAGCAAATTTCACTACTTTGCTGATCTTATTCCATGTCATGGGCTGTTGATAAGCAGCCTTAAAGACCCATTTTGAAAAAAAATTATCCGCTTTTTAGCATTTTCCGAATTTTTCACACTATTCATTCAAAATGGATTTAATAAGCTTCATTTTGATTCTTTTGAAGAGAATTAATCAATAGAATATATTGTCATGGAGTTTATTCTTTATGCTTCGCCCTCATCATTCTGATAATGAACACGTCACTTTACGCTCTCTCTTAGAATATTATCGTCAACAAGCAAAATCACCCCGTGAATTGGGAACATTGTTTGAAAATCTTGTCATGGCTTATCTTATGCATGACCCTCTCCATTATGGACGATATGAAAAGGTAGAAACCTATTATGAATGGGCTGAAGAGCGTGAAGGTTGGAATAAAAATGATATCGGCATTGATCTGGTGGCAAAGCTTCGCAATCAAGAGGGATATGTGGCTATTCAATGTAAGTTTTATAAAGCTGACCATCAGATCAGTAAAAAAGATATTGATAGCTTTATCGCTGCCTCTGGAAAAGACATCTTTAAATATCGACTTCTCGTTGACAGCACAGAAGTAGAATTAAGTGACAATGTGAATGCCATGATTAAAGGACAAGCGATACCCGTTTATCGTATTGACCTTCGTCATATGGAAAAC
>NZ_JBHIOP010000009.1:0-1188 GCF_042195625.1 Bartonella sp. AP9QHHD
TATTTACACGCCGCAAACGCTGTATTTAATTGCAGATCATATTGATGTCTCAGAGAGCGAATTGGCTTATGGCGGTTTAGACTTTCAAAGCACCAATGCCCTTGATATTCACAATGCAAGGCTACAAGCCGTGACAGATCAGGGAGGGACTGGAGATATTCTCTTTATTGCTCCAAGCGTTATGGTTGATGAGACAACATCTGTTTTAGCAGCCAGAGATTTCGTGATCAAAACGGGGGAGCTTGGAAATAGCGGTCAATTGGCATCGGGGCAGGATTTAGTCTTTAGCGTGACGGGGGATGTGACCAACAACAAAACGGGTTTAATCTATGTGAAGGGCAATGGTGCTTTACAAGTTGATGGGGCTTTGTTGAATGATTTTGGCACTATAATGGCAGAAGGTGATTTGGGTTTCACCAATGCGGCTGGCAGCGGAAAAAGCCTTTCGCTTGTCAACAAAGCAGGCTTTATTCAAGCTGGTGGAAACTTAAATATCCAAACCAACACCCTGAAAAACGAAGCTGATAGCACGCCTGTCATCACGGAAAAAACGGAATATAGCGATATTTCTTTCCAAAGACCAGACAAATATAATTTTCTCGATGGCAGACCTTTATATCATGATATAGACTGGGATCGTTGGGGAAAAGGAAAACTTTCTAAGAGAAAGCATGGGGCAGTAGGTCCAAAACACTTTATATTTGAGCAACAACTTTGGAATAACAAAGAAGGAACCTATGGCACGGCAACTTTAAAAGATGGGACAGTCTATAAGGCGTTTACTTGGAAACATAATGCTCGAAAAGGAGACATAGAAGAGTTTGTATGGAATGGTTCTCGGCGGAAGGGAGGATGGTTAGGGTCAATAAACGAAGACTGGTCACACATGACAGAAAAGACTGTCACACAAGCATTTTCGCATAAACCAACTGTTTCGGGGGTAATACAATCTAGTGGCAATCTTATTATTAATGCTGATACCATTGATAACCATTATAGCTCTATGAGAGCAGGGGGAAATGCCGATATCCACGCCAATGTGCTGACCAATTTGGGGGCAACGGCTTATAAAAACACTTATCTTGGTTGTCAGGCTAATACAGACAGTTGTTATGGCTATAAAGCTGATGGAAGCCGCGATGTTTCTTTAGATATAGCCAATGGCAAGGATCGCCAGATTGGTTCAGA
>NZ_JBHIOP010000010.1:0-16970 GCF_042195625.1 Bartonella sp. AP9QHHD
TCAATATCATTTTTTATTTTTTTTTAAATAAAATAACCCAAACTTTACCAATAAAATATTGAACAAAAAATCCTATTTCAAGACATTATTGGAAAAATCTGCCTTCATAAAAATAAAACATGAAAACAGCAAGGAGTTCAAAGAGAGCATGGCGCCTTTAAAGTAAAATATAGCACCCCATTGCAATGCATAAAAATAGGAAGTTGCCTAGGAATGAGTTAATCACAATAACACTTGTTTTATGCTACTTTAATAGAGAAAACTTTCTGCGCAGATACGATTTATAAAGACATTGCTGTATAAAGAGAATCGCATGATCTGTAATTTGTAAAAAGAATCAAATTCCTGTAGAAGCATTTTAAGCTATCTATCTAGCTTTCTTTATTTAATATTGAAAAGTACTCTTATAAATCTATGTGGGATAACGAACAACAAAAAAACGATCCTGGACAAGACCCTGCTCTTGTCGTCAAGCGCTTGCGGCCTGCGCGCCGACAGGTCTCTGCTCGTTGGCTTACGGGAACCATTCTGACAGGAATCACTTCCTGCATTCTTATGGGGATTGCACTTTTTACGGCTCTTGATGAACAACAGCGATTGGTAACACCGCCACAATGGTTTACGCAAGAAAACCTATCAGAATCACAAGACCCTGAGGCCAATGGCTATAAAGGTGATCGTATTTCTCCCACCCATGCAAGGCAAAGCTTTGACAGAAAACGTCAATTTGAATTATCGATTCTACAAAAAAAAGGCGATGAAAAAGTCATTCAAACACAACATTTTGAATGGATTCGTATGGCTTTAGCCGAAAATCGCCCCCAGAAATATAGCTATCCAAAATTTGATTCTTTAAGCATTCTTGCTAGTGATACGAAAAATCAAAATATCGCACCACAAGAAGATTCTGGGCAGATTTATGGAGCAAAGGTTGAAACAAAACTCACCTTACGCAGCTATGATTTTAAGGTAAATCAATTCGATTTTGATGACAGCGACACATTGACAGATGAAGAGGCACAACAAGAAGTACAAAAAGCTGGATTTACTTTAGAAAAGAGCTCCGAACTTCTTTCAGTTCTCACATTGATTGATCCTTTAAAATTAGAAGATGTATCCTCCCCTTCCCAAGGCACAGAATCCCCTGAAGTTCGAATCGTTCAAGAAAATGTAACCGTTTCTCCTCAAAGTCACCGTATCGATCTGACGAAAAACTATGTTGAAGATATTATTCCTATTCGTAAAAAACAAACGATAGCCGATGCTTTCAAAAAAACCAGTTATACAAAAAAGCAAATTGACCAGGTTGTAAAAACGCTAGAAAAAATAAGCCTTTCCGATTCACTTAAAGAGGGAAGCCTTTTACGCATTGGCATTGTGACACAAGCTGGTGAAGAAGACCATCTCGTACGCGCAAGTATCTATCAAGGAATGCATCATATTCTCACCATTGCCCTGAATGATAAAGGCCAATTCATTGAAAGCACAGAGCCTAAAATGTCTAAAGCACTTAAAACGGCTTTTCAAAATGGTATTCCACATTCTTATATCAATAGCGCGCAATTACCAACGGCTTATGATGCACTCTATAGTGCTTTGCTAAGCCATAATATATCACAATCTCTCTCTCATCGTCTTATTCGTCTGCTAGCCACCAATATTGACATGAAAAGTCCGATAACACCCAATGATCAGATCGAAATATTTTATGCTGTACCACAAAGCGATAAAGAAAACAAAAACGGCAAAAAGAATTTGAAAGCAAAGGAATCATCCAAGAACGCTGATCCAGAAATTCGTTATATTAGTGCAACTTTTGGGAATACAACTTATAAATATTACCGTTATCAATTAAAAGATGGAAGCGTTGATTATTATGATTCTGAAGGGAAAAGTTCAAAGCCTTTCTTGCTGCGCAAACCCACACCAAATGGCATTTTTGGCTCTCCCTTTGGTCCACGCAAACATCCTATTTTAGGCTATGTCCGCATGCATACGGGTGTTGATTGGATTGCTCCTAAAGGATCACCCATTATTGCTGTAGGAGATGGTATTGTCACAAGAGTAGGCGTAACAGGCGGCTATGGAAACCATACGGAAATTCAACATGCCAATGGATATGTCAGCAGTTATTCACACCAAAGTCGTTATGCACCAGACATCAAACCAGGCGTGAAAGTACGACAAGGACAAATTATTGGGTATGTTGGATCAACAGGAATGGCAACCGGTCCCCATTGTCATTTTGAAATCATTGTCAATGGCGTCAAAGTTGATCCCATGCGCATTCGTATACCGGATAGCAAAGCCTTAACCAATCAAGACCTACAAACATTCCTACAAGAAAAAAACAACATTGATGCCTTGATCAACAGCCCAATAGCACCCTCCGAAGAAACTTAAAGCATCTGCATTTTTACGACTCAAAACATCTAAAAATATGCTTGAGCGCTTACTTTTCTTAAAGAGATTTCCGCATTTTAAATATCTATTAAAGAATACGCCGAAAGATGCCACCACCCAAGGTCGCATCACAATGATTAAAAATAAAACGCCCTCCCCTTTTCAGGTTTACGCACAATAGAAAAGTGAAAAATATGAAACCCCAAAAGGTTAACTCTTCTTGTTTATTTTATCAAAACGATAGCCCGTCCTTATTTGCCATGCAATAAAATCTCAAATCAAAGAGGTGCCCGCTAAAGGATGAAGATTCTAAAATCCATATCAATCTATAAACAACCCGACTTCTTTTTGAATAGATTCCACCTATTGAATGCTTGTTGTGCATAGCCCTAAAGGACAGTGTTTCATGAACTTTCTAAGCAAGTTATCCTTGAGAATATTTGTTACACACTTTTACAAAAACACCCCATATTTAAAGTTTCACATGCCTTACAAAAAATAACAAAACTTGAAAAAACTCTCTCTTTGCAAAGCAATAGAGCTTACGAATATAAGTATTATTGGCTTAAAGAAGCACTTATTCAAAATAAATTTAAAGGCTAACTTAAGCACTTCAAAGCTCTCAGACAAGGAGAACTTTGAAAGCCGATCATCGGAGTCAACAAAGCAAAAAAACAACAAGAGAGAAAATCAAACATTACACCAAAAGATAAAGAAGCAAAGTTGTTTCTCTTGAAGGCAATTGACAATCTGATATGAATGGTGCTGTGTTCGCGCTACTGAAGCCGTATTTTTCCTTCTTCTTGTGAAAAGATGCCCTCCCCATACATTCACGATGAATGAAAGGCAGCTTACCACGAGAAAAGAAAAAATTTACCCTTTTAAAAAATCAGTCAGAGCTTTTTTTTGAACTATTCATGCTAAGTTTTGGCAAAGGAATGACAATCTTTGTGCCTCCTAAAGCAGAAGTTTCAAACAGAGGTTTTTCACCAAATTGCATACAGAGCTGTTCCACGACCACACGACCAAGTCCTGTTTTTTGTTTTAAAGTTTGGCTTTTCATTCCCACGCCATCATCTTCTACAATGAGCATCAATTGTCCATCTTTCTGGGGACCAAAGGAGATATAAATATGACCAGACCGTTGATCAGGAAAGGCATGTTTTAAGGAATTTGTCAGCAGTTCACCAAGGATAATTCCAAGTGTTGTCGCATCTCTTGAAGACAGGCGACAATCTTTAAAGTTGGTGTGAATGGTGATGTTTTCACGCAATTCAAAAGGGACTGCCAATTCGACATCATGCACAACAGAGCTGAGAAACTCTGCCAATAGTGTCGTTTCCATATCATCACTTAAGCGCAAACGACGATGTGCTGTAGAAATTGTCTGAATACGATCACGTGCAGCCCCTAGAACAGCACGGACCTCTTCATTTTTGCTCCGGTTTAACTGGAGCCCCAACAAAGAAGACACCGTCCCAAGAGAATTGCCAATACGATGGCTTGCATCCTGCAACAATATTTCAACCCGTTGGCGTTCTTTTTCAGCGTGATTACGTGCTCTTTCTAATTCTTGTGTTCGTTCTTTCACGCGGGCTTCCAGAGCGATATTTTCACTATGAAGCAGCAATTGATACAATTTTAAAGAGCGCATATCACGATGAAAACGATTAATAACAAAATAGGCAGAAATAAAGGTACTCACAACGGAAACAATAGCCGCCAATGTCAAAGCCGCCCGCATCAATGCGATACCCTCACGCTGTTTTTGTCGCACCACATCATCCCCATTAATAAAGCTTGTCATCAATTGAGCTAAACGTGCTACAGGAATCTTTGATACTTCCAAAGAGTCCGCATGAGAAGGTTGAGAAGATTGTTCAGGAATCGCATCAAGAGCACGCATATGGGCATTCATAAAGGCTTTTCGTGCTTCAACCTCTTCTTTAAAAGCCGTAAACCATTTATACCACTGCGGATGCGCATAAACAATAAGTGCGATATAGTCGAGAATATTCCCCAACTCCCGCTCTGCATTTTCAAAACGTATTTTATCTTCCGCCTTGCGCGTTTTTGCATAGCTGCGATCAGCAACAGCCATATCAATCAGGCTAATAAGGACCAAATCAGCCTGTTCGCGCAATTCCGAACTTGTATTCAACTGTGCGACTTCTCGATCAACGGCATTTGAAAGCAACATAATAAAAACCGATGCCAAAAGAGCCATAACAAGAGAAACAACAATCGCACCCCACCGCCAGCGTGATATCGTTGCATCAGAAGAAGGCATTTGAGGCATCAAATTTGTTTTTGTTGTCATAGAATGTCCATTGGCGAACTTGAAAGTCGTCATTTTTCAGCACAAAGGAAGGCAACCTTATGGAACATAAAACCTAAAGCCCGTGAGAAAGTTTTATACAGGCTTTTCTTGTGTTCCTAAGGATACACGCCAAACTTCTGAATTCCCTCAGATACTGACTTTACTGTAATAGCTATAACGGGAATAAAAAAAACAAGGCTATCAATCATAATTATTATGCTTTTTTAGCCGTTAAATGAACACAATGTACTTCCAGCTGAGTAAGAATCAGGACCATAATCAGACTCACCATTGACTTTAAGAAGTTCTTGTAATCGATTACGCGCCCTGCTCACACGGCTTTTAATGGTTCCAACAGCACAACCACAAATAGCCGCAGCATCTTCATAAGAAAATCCCGATGCGCCAATGAGAATAATGGCTTCTCTTTGATCGGCAGAAAGCAAATTTAAGGCTTTTTTGAAATCTTGTAAATCAAGCGATCCATATTGAGCAGGATGAACAGCGACATTTTGAGTAAACACGCCATCGGTATCTTGAACTTCTCTTCCCTTTTTACGCATTTGACTATAAAATTCATTGCGCAAAATGGTAAAAAGCCAAGCTTTAAGATTAGTTCCCATCTCAAAACTATCTTGCTTAGCCCATGCCTTCATAACAGTATCTTGGACCAAATCTTCGGCTTTATCGTGCTTGCCACTTAAAGAAACAGCAAAAGCTCGTAAAGCCGGCAACACAGAAAGGAGTTCTTGTTTAAAGTTTTTCGCGCACTTTGACATAAAGGATTCAAACCTTTTCCACATTGTTTAAGCCAAATTGCTCTGCGCGCTCCAACTTCTCTAAAAGCTCAAGCAAACACCGTGGCAGTGCTTCTTCTTGAATTTCCATGTAAAATTGACGTAACTTCCGTGCTATTTCGCTATTGACCCCGAGAAGATCATCTCCAACTCTAAATTGTGTGGTGAGATTTTTTTCATCACGGTCGTTCATTTTTCATCCCCCTAATCCATATATTACTGGTAGCACCGCGAAGAATTTTTCGCCTTATGGTTGTAAATATAGCTGCCGGTAAAAAGTTCCATACAAATCAAGGAACTTTTTTATCGGTTGAGAATTTCAACCAACAAAATGCTTGAAAGGTCAAAGGAGTTATAAATTATGTCATTATCAACGCGCATTGCCCCGCATCTTCCCTATCTTCGGCGTTTTGCCCGCTCTGTCACCGGTAGCCAATCCTCTGGCGATGCCTATGTTTCAGCGATGTTGGAAGCACTCATTGCCGACATCTCCATTTTTCCCAAAGCCTCCACTGACCGAATTGGTACCTATTGGCTTTTTTGCCATCTTTTTGACCAAACCACACCGAACATCCCAGAACCCCTGCCCCAATTTGGTCTTGAACAAAAAACCAGTGCCAAATTATCCTATCTCACACCCCGTGCACGCCAAGCATTTTTGCTCATTGCCGTTGAAGGATTTCATGAACAAGACGCCAGCGAAATCATGAATCTGGATACGAAAGAATTTCGCAAGCTTCTCAACCAAGCATCCATTGATATTTCTCAACAAATTGCCACTGAAGTCATGATTATTGAAGATGAACCTCTTATTGCACTTGATATTGAGCAAATGGTAGAAAGCCTAGGTCATCATGTTGTAGGAATAGCGCGCACGCGTGATGAAGCTGTCATCATGTATCATAAGAAAAAACCACGGTTGATTTTGGCTGATATTCAATTAGCCGATAACAGTTCAGGGATTGATGCGGTCAACGAGATTTTGAAAAATGACCGTATACCGGTGATTTTCATCACGGCTTTTCCCGAAAGGCTTCTCACTGGCGAGCGTCCAGAACCAACTTTTTTAGTGACCAAACCTTTTAACCCTGATATGGTGAAAGCGCTTATTTCCCAAGCTTTATTTTTTCAAGAGAATGCTTCTAAAGCGGCTTAGAACAGGGTAACATCTTAAAATTATGATCGTTACGCCTCTTTCAAAGCCTCCCATGGATAAATCTCATATGAGTGCGCTCATGCAAGCGATTCGTGGTGCTGATATTTGCGTTCTCTATCAGGCAACAAATCTGGTTTATTTATGGGCTGAAAACTTGCCACACCATTTGCACAATAAATGGCGGGTTGGGTGTCGTGACAGCGACTTTTTTTCGCTTGACCTTGCAGACAATATGGAAACCATCAAACTGCAAGTTTTAGCCAGTGGCAAAATGCAAACTGTTGAAGCACGTTTTGAAGATACAAACAAACAAGAGATTTGGTACAAATTTTCTATTGATTGCCACCGCAATGATAACGAAGACATTATTGGTATTATCACCACCGGTGTCAATATTTCCGGCTTACGCCGCCGTGAACAAGTGCTTAAAATCCTTCTTCGCGAAGTCAGTCACCGTTCTAAAAATCTTCTAGCGATCATTCAAAGTATTGCCAGCCAAACCGCCCGCTATACTGAATCTCTTCAGGTTTTTTTACGAAAATTTCAAGGTCGTCTTCATTCTCTTTCTCATTCTCAAGATCTGATCACTGATTCCGATTGGCGCGGTGCTCAATTTCGCGAATTGGTCCAAACGCAGGCTTTAGGTTATTTTATGAAAGAAACAGAACGTTTTTCACTTGAAGGCGTCGATCCTTATCTTTTTCCCAATGCCGCTTTGCATATCGGTTTGGCTTTTCATGAACTGATTGTCAATTCTCTTTCTTTTGGAGCCCTTTCCCAAGAAAAGGGGAGCATCTGTGTACGCTGTGAAATTGAAACAAAACTGAATGGCAAAACGCAACTTATCATCACTTGGCATGAAAATTTTGAATCCGGCATCCCTCCCACAAACAATAAAAAAGCCTGTTTTGGTAGTGCCGTTCTCGAAAAAATCGTTCCCATTTCCGTGAATGGTTCAGCTTCCCTCAAATTGACACAAGAAGGAATTGTCTATTGCCTCTCTGTTCCTGATACTTATTTTGATATTTTTTCTTAAAAGAGCATTTTAAACAATGAACAAGAGAATTTTCCCCTTTTTTAGCAAAATGTCTCATCTGTTTATTAAGCACAAAGATATTTTCCAACCTCTTTAAACCAACCTCTATAGTCCCCCAATAGTTCCGCAAAACCTTAACGATGAGAACTGAAAGCCACATAAAATCCATTCCCGCTGTCAATCAACTTCCATCCCTCATATAACCGGCATATTTTAAAACAGAAACCAAAACGATAAAGAGCAAACCGTTTCAGCTTTTATATGCCAAATAAAAGCGAGCCTATTACCCATCTCTTTTTGTGTAATTTTCGCAATGCGTATATAATTTTATTTTGGCAGAATATGAAATTTCAAGGAGTAAAGCTAATATCCATCATCACTCTTCAGCTTTACGGGCTTAAAGCATCCACGACAACGACAATTAATTGATGTAAATTACACATTTTATGCTTTTATTTATCGCATTCTTTAATGGAGATATCCTCTTCAGTTACAATAGGGCATCCTAAAACAGGATACACTTGTGTTCCTCATTCACGCACTTTTTTAATATTTCCCAGCGCATCCACGCTCATTTCAAAACAGTATGTGTAAATAAGATATAATAGCCCCCGTAAAGTGAACCATCAAAACCGCCCCTTGTTACGCCACGTCCTTCTTTACCTTCATACCCCTTTTCACTTCATAAAAGTAGTAGCTGAGCACCATCATACCATTTGTCTCTCATGTTACAACAGCCATTGACCTTTGAGAGCGTCCATAAGAAGCATTTCAGTCTTTTTTCAAATATTACTCACCGACATAGAGCCCCCCACACACACCCTTTTATGACGTGCAAGCCAATAACTTTGATTAATTCACTATAGAACCCGCATCTCAAAGGGGAAAACGCATCTCAAAGGGGAAAACGCATCTCAAAGGGGAAAACGCATCTCAAAGGGGAAGACGCATCTCAAAGGGGAGAACGCATCTGAAAGGGGAAAACGCATCGCAAAGGGGAAAACGCATCGCAAAGGGGAAAACGCATCGCAAAGGGGAAAACGCATCGCAAAGGGGAAAACGCATCGCAAAGGGGAAAACGCATCGCAAAGGGGAAAACGCATCGCAAAGGGGAAAACGCATCGCAAAGGGGAAAACGCATCGCAAAGGGGAAAACGCATCGCAAAGGGGAAAACGCATCTCAAAGGGGAAAACGCATCTCAAAGGGGAAAACGCATCTCAAAGGGGAAAACGCATCTCAAAGGGGAACTAAAAAACTGTGAAAGCGTTTAACAGTGAAGAAGCCCCTAGGCTGACAAATTGGAGTCCGCTCTGTCAACCTGTCATTTGGAAAATAATTGATGAATCCCCTTGTTTTTATCCTCTTATTAGTTTCATGTACAGATGATTTTAATAGTTGCTATTCGAACAATACAATGGTTAAAATCTATCCCACGGCTCAAGCTTGTGAACAGGCCATGGTCCCGTCCACAAAAAAGTTTGCACTTTATGGACAACAAATTTTTGCTCAATGTATAAACGTACAACCCAGTTTACATCAACAAGAAGTAAACTTGATCTGGTCTGTAACAAACCATGGAAATTTCCTGCTTAAAAGCCAAAACGTAAAGGACAAGCTGTCTACAGTACACAAAGAAGATATTTTACCAACATCGCTTCCTCTTTTACATTCTTCTTCCACAAACCTCTTGCACAAAAAACTTTAAAAGCATAAACCCATCAGATCTCAAAAAAAATAATCAATGAAAGACATGATGGATAATAAGCGAATGCACCCTTCAAAAGACCATCACACAGAGCAAAATTCTCTGCCTCAAGATCTCCCTTTAGACCCTGCCGTAGAACGAGTGAGAAAAAAACTTATGGGTTTAATGATTATTTCCGTTTTAATAACGCTTTTCCTTATTCTAACCGTACTGTTTTTAATTGTTTATAAAGTGATAAAAACCGGATCAGCGCCAAAACAAACAGAGCTATCTTCCTCTCTCAGCAAAAACCCACACGTTATCCATCATACGCTCTCTCTACCGGAAAAAACACAGATTTTGTCGCAAAGCCTCTCAGAACACAATATTGTACTGAAAGTTTTAACCCCTGATGGACAAACAAAATTTATGATTTACAATTATCATACCGGTGCACTTGTCTCCATTCTTTCTGTTGAAACAACAAAAGAGAGAGCGAAGATAATGCCTCATTAAGAAAACTAACATCAATAAGCGCTGACATAGCATTCTGAAGGTTTAAACATTTTCTGCAAGCCGGCATTATCACACGCTTTACCAACTCGTGGATGTTGCCCACAATCCTTGGCCCTAGAGAGAGTTCATAAGAGCCATTTTATTCCTTTATTATAAAATTTATCCACACGGGCTCTCCCCGTTTGCAACGTGCAAGCGAATGGTTTTTGTTGATCCAACATGGAACAAATTTGGAAATGAGAGAATTCTAGGGGTTTAGGAGCTCTCACCTAACATTCAAAACAATGAATTATTATTATAAATTAATGTGATAAGTCTTAAATATCCACCACACGGGCGACGGCGCGTTTTTTACTGTATCCCCTCACTTAAATCTTGGAAAAGAAGAAACCTTTCTGTCAACGCATTCCCATTTTAAGAAAATGACATCACTTGGGAAAAGCTAATGAACGTGCAAGAAATACCTCTTCTTGAGTGCAAAAATTCAACATATTAATTTATAGTGATGATTTATTTTGCATGTCAAACGAGAATCTCAAATACTGTAAGATTCTCCCTTTCAAATCTGTTCGTAAGAAACTGAATCAAAATCATTTCTTTACATATCCCAGCAAGGAAATGGATGAATAAAAATACCTCTTATGAATGATCAGGTATCAAAAGAAGAACTGTTGCAACATTGAAAATTAAAGCAATAACGCCCAGTTTACATCTTTTATTAAGCAAAGATAACCGATGGATTTCACATGATAGAATTCATGAACACCAGTGCGAAATGGGCATGAATACATTGAATATAAGTGTGAATTAAATAAAACAACGACATTGCGTTCTTCATAAAAGAACTGCCTCTTAAAATACACGGATGTGGTTTTCTCTGTATTCCCTCACTTAAATCCCAGCAAAGAGGCAATCTTTTCTGTCAACAGCCTTCGTTAAGTCTCAATACAGCCCCGTGAACATTCAAGGAAAGTGCAAGAAGCTTCTTGAGCATATTATAATTTACTATCATGATACCAATAACATCACCACAAGCGCTTATACAGCACCCTTCAGGTTTAAACATTTCCCTCTGCCTCAAGATTGACCACTTGAGCGACGACGCATCTTCCCCTGTATCCCCTTACTTAAATCTCAGCAAAGAGGCAATCTTTTCTGTCAACAGCCTTCGTTAAGTCTCAATACAGCCCCGTGAAAACTCAAGGAAAGCGCAAGAAGCTTCTTGAGCATATTATAATTTATTATCATGATACCAATAACATCACCACACAAGCGCGCTTACACAGCACCCTTCAGGTTTAAACATTTTCCTCTGCCTCAAGATTGACCACTCGGCGACGGCGTGGTTTTCTCTGTATCCCCTCACCTAATCCAGGCAAAGAAGAATCCTCTTTTGTTGCTGTTTTTGTTGCTGTTGATGCATCTCCATTGCTAGAGCTTTCTGCTGTTGTAAGTGAAAGCTCAAGAGATGATTCATCTTGAGTCCGTACAGTACGTCGACGAGGAGAACGACGTATTTTTTTGACAGGTTCAACATTTTTCTCAGAGAGGCAGTGCTCTTGATTTGTTTTTTCATCCGATAGAGCCTCTAAAGCGTTTTCTCGCGCATCCCCATTTTGCGCTTTATCATATTGGCCATTGCCATTTTTTTGCGACGACATTTGTAATACATCTGTATCACCCTCGACAGCATCCTTTTTTTCACCATCAAGATTTATTTCACCGCATTCTTGCCCATTGTTTTCATCACGATTTTCGTTTTCATCACCACGATTTTCATCACGCCGAACCGATTGAGACATTTGCCCAGCTGCTGCTAAAATAATACGCAAATAGTGCTCGGCATGTTGTAAATAATTTTCCGACATAACACGATCACCTGCACCTTGTGCATCACGCGCAAGGCTTATGTATTTATCGGCAATTTGCTGAGCATTCCCGCGAATTTTAACATCCGGACCGCTACTTTCATAATTGCGAGACAACGGATTAGGACCGCGACGATTATTATTGTTATTACCATTATTGTTATTATTGCGACCGCGTACCCGTCTATTTTGTTGTGGCCTCATCTTTATCCCTTTTTGGAGTGTTTGTCTTATGTGTGTCTTAATTGACGCTTCCTCATTACATTATCTTTTGATAATGCTGATCATGTTTAACATACGATTATCAAGCTATCCGCGTTTATTTCACTCAAACGAACCCTACTGATATTGATAAAAGCATATATTTTCTTGAAAATCACAAAACAGCAGGGAAATCGTAAATCAAAAATTCCCTTTTTCTCTGTCAAACAGCAGAAACCTAATGATGTTCACGTAAAATGCCAAGTGTTTTTTTTAAAATAAACCATATTTCACTAAAAAAATAATTATCTTGTGGAAAACAAAAAGGAAAACACACATATAACACACCCGACAAAGAAAAAATTCCTGCCAGAGAATAGTAGAAGCTTCCTTTTTTGCTCTAAAACCACCGCTCCTAAAAACGCCGATATTCTCTACCCCCTCGTGCATTTAACTCACAAGCACTTCCATCCCAACGAGTCACTGCGCGAACCTCTTTATTTTATAAATATAGCCTCTCTTCATCGCTAAAGCAACCCCTTGCGAGCGATAATCCACGATCGCCTCACAAAACCTCTTAACTTTTATAGATAGATTAACACGAAGTATTATTCAAGCCCTATAATCACCAAGAGATCAATCTTCTTTCCCAAACAAGTCAATGATACTATCAATTTTTATTTTAACCCATAGAGTTTTTAAGTTAATCACAGTTTTTATTTATAACAAATTGAGCTTAAAAACAAAATATTTAAATACAAAAAAATATCAAATTATGAAAAAAACGACCAATATGTCACACTTTTTTAAAAATCAGCTTCTTCTCAAAAAAATACCCTCCTCAAAGCCTATCAATAAGAATGGCCTAACGTATTTCCTTACTTATCTTTTCTGATAAAGAAAACTAGAATTATAAAACAAGCACATTTTTAAACCCAGCACAGCGCTTTACGCATGAAGAAGCCGTAAATGTTTATAAAAGGAATGTTTTTTACTCATTTTTGTCATGTCTATTGACTTACACCCTCAAAGAATGAAGGTTCTCAAATCACACTGGTCTGTTAACAATGAAAATACTTATAAAATTCATACACTGAATTGATTTGTAATGGTAATTCATATTTTTTGTGTTGAGTAAGAAAATTAATATCGTAGGATTTTTCATCCTCAATCTGTTTACTATTGAATCAATCTCTTTTTCTTGCATGTTACACGTAGGAAAACCTGCGTGGAGTAAAAACGAAAAAAAAGACTAAAAGTGCCTCTTATGAACCCTCTCTAAGGCCAAAGGGCTGTCGAGAGGCACCATTGGAAGCGGAACAAAGTGTGAGATAGTACCAGCTTACTCTTTTTCAAACCATAAAGATGAACATGCTCTATAAATTTTATACATTCATGAGGGTTTTACCATTATACCATTCACCAAAACCATTACGAAATGGATTTCCCACACTCGTTATTTCCCTTAAAAAAGCGCAACAAATCCTCCTGAAACTCCACCACGCCCCCTTAAACATTTCAAGGAGGCCATCCATACCTTATGTCGCCACACCTTAAATAAGAAGTGCGATATAACAAGATAAATAAATCAAGCTGCTATTGGTCATGAGGCAGATAGTCATTTAAGAGGCTTTTATCTTTTTATCAAAATTCGCATCCTTTTAACTTTCCCTATAAAAACTTAAAAGTAATTGCGCCTTTTGCCTGTTTTATTTTCTCTTTCATTCAGAAAACAGTCTCGTAAGAGAAAATAATTTCCATCCCCAGGACGGACCCTCGTCAAACATTGTTTTTTAGCACTATCAGAAAGCTTATCCCACATTTCACGAATAGCAAAATAGGCCTCACTTTCCAAATTAAGACAATGCTGATAAACCTCTCTTTTCATATCGGGCATAACGGAGGCAGAAATTTCCTTGCAATATACGCGTAGATCAAAAACAGGAATAACCAATTCAACGGGTGCTTGTTGTGTTACTTTTTTATGAGAAGAAAAATAACTAACCACCTTTGCAACAACAAAACACAAAAACACTATACAAAAAAGTATTATGCAAACAAAAGCAATCTTGCGATATAATCTTTTGAAATAAGCCTTTTGTCTTGCTCGGATTCTTTTTTCCATAAAGATTGTACCCTTTAATATCCCAAGAGAAGCTTTTACAGCAAAAAATGATAGAAGTATCTGTGTACACAATACAGGTTATAGCCGCAAACGATCAAGACTCTTATGTCAAAAGACTCTCTTTTTTACCGTATAATTCTTATCGTATATAATTCTTATGAAACACTTTTCTCATGCCCTTTATGAAAAAATAGGGCTGATGATTTTCTCTCACCACTTTTAAAGACGAAGATTCTTCATCCATGCGGATCTATAAACAATTCGTCTTTGTTAAGACATGTCATATTGATTTATAAAGAATATTTATTGTTTTACATGTTGAATGAGAAACCCGAACACCATAGGATTCTCTCATCCGAAGTTTGTTTTCTATTGAAACAATCAAAACCATGTTGCTTACAAGTTACAAGCGGAGCTAGCATGTGGATTAAAAACTGTATAAGAAAGGCATATGGCTCTTATGAAGCATCTCACGAACCAAGGCTGTCGTAAATATTGGGAGCTAGAAAATACAATAATGGTGCGGGCTTGCCTCTACATAAGCGTAAAGATGGGAGTGCTCAATGGATTTACCGTTATTCACCACACAAACACTTCATATATAAAATCTTATACGCCTTCTATTACCGCCCCCTCAAAAAGCAGTCGCTAAAACAAGATTAAAAGATTATAGATGTAAAACTCCTAACAAAAAAGAATGGACTTTCTAATCGAGATCAACAAACACTGTTAAAGACACATTTGCATTTTTGACCATGCTGGCATGTATGATAATGGCCCTTCAAATGCGCCACCATTTTATGCTTCACCTCATATCATTCTCCGTCAAACAATCACAAAGATTCTTTAACTATTCAACGCCCCCCAACCAAAGCAAAGAAACCGAAACCAGACGCCTGCATTTTTATTTGAATCTTCCCTATTGGGATAAAACACACAAGAATTTAAAGATTTCACTGCAAAATGAAATCACAAAATACAATAATGAGAAAAATATCCAAAGCCATCTCAATAACAAATATATAGCGCCCCTGTTATTAGAAAGTAAAAAAAGCCGCACCATTTAAAGGCGCGGCTTATGAATAGAGATATAACTAAATAAAATACAAAAGAAATCAATAATAAATACTTATACACAAAACGTATAGTATTGCAAGCTTTTTAATTATATTTATAAAAATATCCAAAAAGAGTATAAATAATGATACATTCGTATTGAGGAGAGCTGTTTATAACAATACACTTTCTAAAATAAAAACGTATCAAATAAATCAAAATACTTTGTAGCTTTATCTCAATATAATCCATGAAAAAACACACATGATTTAAGTCCATAATTATAATAAGACCCGTTCTTTTACGCTTGTAAAAGCTGGTTTTTCTTAACTTACATTCACCACTTCAAAAGATGAAGATTCTTCACCCAATCTGATTTATCAACAGCCCAGATTGCAGTGGGGTCCATTTGGCTTTCTCACATGTAATTGATTTAAACTTAAAGCTCAACAAATAAGCCTGCCTTAAATATTTGCCACGCCCTTTAAAAAACACTTTTTGTATCATGGAAGCTCTTACAAAGAGACTTGCCTTATATCATCACACCTGAAAGGACAGTCTTTACAGCATAAACAGGATAAGACAAATCAACAACCGCTTGTACAATCTTGTCTGATAAGAAAACAAGTGAAACGTTAGCCTTCAAGCCTGCTCCAACAGTATAGCATTTCTCTTCTTTATAAGAAAAGACACAACGATACGCATGATTTTTTTATAGGCATTTTTCTGCTTTTGTCCTTTTGGCAATTAACATTTTCTTTTTATGGGATTTTTAACAAATTAAAATTGCGAGGAACTGCACTTTTTCTCTTTTAAAAAAGCGTAAAAACCGCAAGTTATTTATAGAGTTAAAATCATCAAACGCTCTATCCAAAAGCTTTTTAAAATGATTGCACGATTTTTTATCTTTTTAAAGCTTCTTTTGTCATGCGTTTTTGTTCGAACACGGCTCCTTTCTCTGTAGGCTTTAAAAACTTACCCTTAGATTTCAATATGCGCCCTACTCTCCCCAACAACGCATGATCAACTTATCCAGCAACAACGCTTCTCTATCAATTTTTACCATTTTTTAACATCTCAAACAGAGTGCAATTCCAATCCCCACCGAAGATATAAATCAGGTTTATCTCATCTATAGCTTCAACCCATACATATTGTTATGATCACTCTTTTCTATTTTTCCTTATCTAACAAAGAAGAAATCTCTCTAGAATGCTCAACACTGATGTTTTGAGTAACACTACTGTGTATTTCTAGCGGCTTATGTGCTGTAAATTTTGAAATAAAAGAGCTGTAGTCTATTTTTGGCGCCTCGTATATTGGAGAAAAAAATATGTCTCCAACGGACGATGATTCTGTTTTAATTTCTGGTGCGCTCACAAAACTGTTTGGTGTCGTTATTCCACCACTCACAACACTATTAATACTGTCTTGCTTCTCTTCTTTCTCATTTTTTTTCTGTTCGACATTGGTAAGATCTAGAGCATTTAATTTTTTTTCTAAAGCATCCATGCGCTTTGCAATTTTTGTAATATCTTCATATGCTTTCTTCAACAATGCGTTTAAAGGAGCATGTCCCATTCTTCCGCTAGCATAAAGAACCACACGAATACATTCCGGATCATCAATATCAGCAATAGAAAATGGAAAAAGTGCCATTATATCCCCCTTTTTGATAAGCTAAACGCGTATTAAGGCATTTGCATCTCTTTTTTCGTTGTACGGCTCTTGCATTTCTCAGACAACCTCAGACAACCTCAGACAACCTCAGACAACCTCAGACAACCTCAGACAACCTCAGACAACC